>JAZKSH010000001.1:0-77411 GCA_036626195.1 Thermoplasmatota archaeon
ATCCGCAACATACTTGACTTCCGGTATATCATTTACACTTTCGCCGACACTATCCACATCTAGGTAGTTCGCTATATTCTTACCGCAGTGGCAGACGAAGACTCCTATCCTAGGTTCTTCGTCGGTTATATCTCTCTGTTCAGGTTTTTCCGGTTTCCCCTTTCTTTCTCTTCCTTTGAGAGCTTCTAAAGCTTTGGCCGCGGCACCGCTCGCTTGAGCTACGCTGTCTGGAATATCTTTCGGCGATTGAGAACACCCTGCGAGATAGATACCGTCTCTAGTGGACTCCATCGGCGCGGTCAAAGTGTCTTTAGATTTGAAGAAACCATGTTCGTCAACTTCTATGCCCAGCTTTTCAGCCAATTCTTCGTTCCCCTGAGAGGGAACTATCGCAGAAGAGAGGACCACCATATCGACCTTGTTGGTCTTCACCTCTCCCTTCTCGGTATCTTCATACTCTATAGCCAGCTTGCCGTCTTCGGTCTTGTACACGCGGGAAGGCCTGCCTCTCTTGTAATTCACACCTTTTTCCTTCGCCTTATCGTAGTACTGCTGGAAATCCTTCCCGTAAGCTCTAAGATCCATATAATGAACGTAAGTATCGATATCCGGATTGTCACCGATGGTGATGGAAGCCTCTTTGGTCGCGTACATGCAACAGACCCTTGAACAGTAGGGCATTCCCTTCTGTTTACACCTCGAACCGACGCACTGTATCCAAGCGACTTCTTCAGGTTCCTCGCCATCGGAGGGTTTCAGCACCTGCCCTTCAGTCGGGCCTGACGAGGAGAGTAACCTTTCATACTCTAACGAGGTGACGACGTCCTCGTGCTGATCATAACCGTACTCTTCACGCATCTCGTCGGGTTCCATCATCTCGTAACCCGTGGCCAATATGATGGCTCCGACATCTAGTTTGATCTGTTCCGATCTCTCCAGGAATTTGATCGCCTCAGCATCGCAGACCCTCTCACAGGCACCACATCCCACGCAGTTCTCGTAATCTATCGTGTAAGAGAGAGGAACGGACTGCGGATATTCCACATATATAGCTTTCCTGGTCGATAACTCCTCGTCGAATTCGTTGGGGATCTCTACAGGACATACGTCCGCACAGTCACCGCATCCCGTGCATTCATCGGGATCGACATACTTCGTTCTCCTCCAGATATCCACGTTGAATCCACCGGCGCTTCCGCTGGCGTCCTTCACTTCGGAATAGGTCAGCAGGTCGATGTTCTCGTGCCTGCTGGTTTCGACCATCTTCGGAGCCGAGATGCATATAGAACAGTCATCGGTCGGAAAAGTCTTGTCCAGTTTTACCATATTCCCGCCGATGCTCGGCTTTCTATCAACTATCACCACTTCATAGCCCTTATCCGCCAGGTCAAGGGCTGACTGAACACCGGATATCCCCCCGCCGATTACCAAGACGTCTTTTTTCATCTCTTTCATTTTAACTACCTTCTTACTCTTTTATATCAGGTTAAAGGGGTGTGTTAGATGGTGCGACTATAGAAGGGGGTAATAAATCCTTTGGGAGTTTAATAGATCGGCCTTAGATATATCATCGAAAGACTGATAATCACCCAACCATTTAATCATCCGGGTAACATGTCTCAGAAGATAAAGGTCTCGGTTGGGGATGTAGAACTTGAAGGAGAACTCAAGGGGAGTAAGTGTGCCGAACTGATAAAAAATGTCCTTCCGATAGAGTCCGATTTTCAGACTTGGGGCGATGAATTCTATTTTTCGATAGGTCTCGAGATGGGTCTAGATGAGACTGCGAGGCGGGAAGTCGACGTAGGAACCATAGGTTATTGGCCAAGCGGTGAAGCGCTCGCCATCTTTTTCGGACCGACGCCCGCCTCGACCGGAGAGAAGCCGGTAGCGGCCAGCGACGTGAACGTGATAGGAAAACTTGAGAACGCCGAGAAGCTGAAAGACGTAGAAGACACTGAGAAGATCAAGGTCAAACGCGGGTAAGATTTTTCATACCCGTAAAAATAATAACGCCCCTTCTCAATCCCTCACCATGTCCCAAGACCTAGGCGGAATGGAAGAAAATATCAAGTTGATAAAGAAATTCATCTCGGACAAAGTCGAGAAGACCGGCGCCGAAGGCGTGGTTTTAGGGCTGAGCGGTGGTCTAGATTCCACAACTGTTCTAAAACTTTCTATAGACGCTCTCGGGGAGAAAAAAGTTCACGGCATAATTATGCCGGAGAGCGCAAGCCCTGAAGAGGACATGAAGGATGCTCGATGGATAGCCAAAAAGTGGAACGTCGAATACGACGAGATCGATATCGATCCGATACTCGAAAGGTACCCGGCGGATCCTGAAGAGAGGCTTCCTTATGCCAATCTAAAGACTAGAGTTAGAGCCTCTATGGAATATTACATCGCAAATGTGGAGAACAAACTGGTAGTCGGAACGAGCAACAAGAGCGAACTTCTGCTGGGATACACCACAAAATATGGTGATAGTGCGGCCGACTTTTTACCTATAGGAGACGTTTACAAGTCAGATCTGAGGGATTTGGCTGAAAAGATCGGCATGCCCGAACGTTTTCTAGACAAAGTTCCAAGAGCGGGCCTTTGGGAGGGGCAGACTGACGAAGATGAATTGGGACATACTTACAAGGAAATAGACGAAGTACTCAAGGGGATAGAGAAACAGGAACCTCTCAAAAAGATCGCCGAAAAGAACGGCGTTTCTAAAGGGACGGTAGAGGATGTAAAAGAGATGATAGATAACACTACCCATAAACGAAAATTCCCAACAGTTCTTAAGCTTAGGAGCAGAACAGTGGGTCAGGACTGGAGAGAGTTCTCGCAGTAATGGGAAATACAAAAGAGGTGCAATATGACGGTGACATTGTTAGCGGGGATGCCCGGAGCGGGAAAAGAAGAATTTTTGAGAGTAGCGAAAAAATATGGATTCGAGATAGTGCGGATGGGGGACGTGGTCAGGAGTAAAGCAGAAAAGAGGAGTGAGAAGAGGAAAGAAAGGGAAAGCGTGGGAGAGTTTGCGAACAAAGAGAGAGAAGAACATCACGAGGGTATCTGGGCTGATAGAACGCTCAGTCACGTGACGGAAGACAGGACCGTGATAGACGGCATAAGGAGTCAGATTGAAGTAAGCATCTTCAAGTCGAAACTTGATAGAGACGCAAAAACGGTAGCTATCCATGCATCACCCAAGACCAGGTTCGAGAGGCTGAAAAAAAGGTCACGGGAAGACGCCCCTCAGAGCTGGAGCGAATTCAACGATAGAGACGATCGGGAACTAGAATGGGGTCTAGGCAGAGTGATAGCAAAAGCGGATCATATGATAGTGAACGAAGGTTCTTTGAACGACTATCATGAATCCGTACGAGAGATTTTGGATGAACTCTCCCCTCAGGAATTATGATCTACGTTTCCGTCGATTTTGGATATATTTTGAAGATATTTAGAATAAAAATATACCAAAGATTTATTTAGCATGATTTTATTTCCTCCTATAGGTGATAATAATGGTAGTGAAAGTTGACGAAGACACCTGTATAGCCTGTGGGATGTGTGAAGAAGAGTGTCCAATAGATGCTATAAAAGTTGAGGATGTTGCGGTCGCTGACGAAGAGAAATGCGAAGATATAGGGAAATGCGTAGAGATCTGCCCAGTAGATGCGCTTTCGCTTTAAATTTGAAAAACTTCAAAAAATGGTAGTAAATTTTTTATACGCACCATCCTTCCTCAAGCCCGTGGTAAGATGGTAGTCGAGATAGACGAAGATGGTTGTATAGCCTGCGCGCAGTGTGAGGAAGAGTGTCCAGTAGATGCGATAACTACCGAAGAAGTTGCTGTAGTGGATGAAGACACCTGTATAGACTGCGGGAACTGCGTGGATGTCTGTCCTGTCGACGTTATCAGTCTATAGGATCGTTCCCCTCAGTAAAAACCCAAACTAAAACCCAAAAGATCTCTTTTATTTATTCATATATTTTGAGATCGTCTCCTGCACGTCTTCCTTTTCCCCTTGGAACTTCTTGACTTCGATGTCACTCTGTTCCAGCATGTTTTCAGAGAGAGAATCTTTATACTCTCCGTCATAGATTATCTCTTTGATCTCCGAGTTGATCAACATCTTTGCACAGACCACACAGGGATACGTGGTGCAGTACAAAGTACTGCCTTTTATGCTCACCCCTGAGACCGCCGCCTGGATCACTGCATTCTGCTCTGCATGAACCGCGCGGCACAGTTCGTGCCTCCTACCGGATTTGACTCCCTTTCCCTTCTCCGGATAAAAATCTATATCCTCCAGCATCTCCTCCCTGTTCTTTTCGTTCAATTCCTCGTTATCTTTGTACTGTTCAAAGAATATATCCATGTAAGGTGGGTGGATATCGCCTTTTCTCATGCACCCTCCGAGTTCTTCACAATGGGGAAGGTTTTTTGGGGCGCCATTATAACCTGTACTCAAAACCTGCTTATTTTTTACCATCACGGCTCCCACTTTCCTTCTCAAACACGTGGATCTCTCCGAGACCAGATAAGCCATTGATATGAAGTATTCGTCTATAGACGGTCGGTTCATGATAGCTAAAGAAGAAAACTACTTTATTTATTTTTGTGAGGAACAAATGAGATCGATTGGAAGTGTGAAAGGGCATATGAGAAATATTTATTAGTCCGACCTATCTTTCAAACATCCGAGTAGTCTATAATCACAAGTATTATGAAAAAGTAGATCGAGGAAAAGAGATAATCATGGAAAGAGAAACCAGAGAAGAGATAATCTCCATCGGAAGGGACGTCGTGGTTTCCCTCATCATAATATGTGTAGTGCTGGGATCGCTCTATGCTTACACGGGTAGATGGCCTCCTCTGGTCGTGGTAGAATCGGGCAGTATGTCCCATGATACTCAGGTAAGCGAAGTGGGGGTCATAGACGCTGGAGACATCGTCATGGTACGAGAGAGGGAAAAAGAGGATATAACCACTTATGTGGAAGGAAGAGCAACTGGCTACAAAAAATATGGCCAGTATGGGGACGTTATAGTGTTCCGGCCTGATGGAAATAGAGAGAGAACTCCTGTTATACACCGAGCCGTGCTCTATCTCGAGTATGATGAGGGAAGGGATGAGTTCAATATACCTTCTTTAGCCGAACTAGAGTACAGAGAGGACTGGGAGATAAGTGGTGCGAACCCTGACGAGGTGGAGGACGGAAGGGGGCTGGATGGCAGCTTGACTATATATGATTACGGGTATAAAGAAGAAGCTATCACCATCAATCTCGAAGATGTAGAAACTTCCGGTTTCATCACCAAGGGTGATCACAACCCAAGTATCGACCAAGATAGACGGCACAGGGGAATCAACGAACCGGTGAGAGAAGAATGGATGTTAGGGAAAGCGAGAGGGGAACTGCCCTGGTTCGGCATATTGAAACTCGCTTACCTTGGAAGAACGGAAGATATTCCTTCTAACAGCTGGACCAACTTGATAATTTCGATAACTGCGATCATACTTTTACCCCTAATCCTTGAACTCGGGAGCCGACTTTACAAAGAGGGTAAAGAGGAACCCGAAGAAGAGGACAAAAATCCGAAAGACGAGATGCGAAGTGAGGATTTTCCAAAGGGTGGAGAGGAGGATGAAAGATATCTATAAAGCTCGTATATATGAAAATTGAATAGGTCAATAAACCGATGGGATGAAAGGTTGGGATTGATTCTATTGATATTGAATTAAAAGAAGGAAGGGTTTTTTTGGAATGGGGTGATCAGTAGTGATCTCTGTTTTTTCCTAGTACCCTATCCCTATTGTACCAAATAAACATCCTCATCCTTCGACAGGTCCTATCGGGAATATCGTTTTTTCGTAGTACTCGTTGGTCACTTCCGCTAGTGCCGTATACACAGCACTAAATCCACAGATTATACCTTCGTATCCTGCTATCGTAGCGATTGTTGTAGAGTCCATGGCATCTCCTATAGCTAGCAGGAAGAACAGGATAGTTAACGTTCCGAAGACCACTTGTAGAGCTCTATTCAACTTGAGCGTGGAAAGGAACATCCAGCCAGTGAATAGACCCCACATCGCTAGGTAAGCAGCCATTGCTGTAAGCCCGGGCTCAGGGATTCCTTCCACCGCGTTAGGTATAATAATCAACCCCACGAAGCTTAACCAGAAGAGCCCATACGAGCTGAAAGCCACTGCTGGAAACGTATTACCGTCTTTCATTTCCCACCAGCCGGCGATCAGCTGAGCGAAACCACCGTAGAATATTCCCATGGCCAGTATCATGCTTCCCAGTTCTATAACTCCAGCGTTATGGATGTTCAAAAGTACCGTGGTCATACCGAAACCCATCAGACCCAAGGGGGCGGGATTCGCGATCTTGCTTTCTTCTGCCATATCGATCACTTAGCCCCGGTATTGTAACAGTCTATATATATCTTTTGAAAATACAAATGAAGATATTCCAAACCACGTCTGGATCATTTATCTTTTGCCTTTTTCTTCGCTCTCTTTTTCCTCTCTTTTGCCGTAAATCCCGTAGCTTCTTCAAGAAAACCGTTCCATTTGGAGATCGTTTCCATGGCGATCTTTTCATCAACTTCCTTGTTCATCTCTAGATCGACCCATAGGCCGGTCCTTCCTTCTGTCCAAACTTCGAGGTGCTCGATAGCTCCGTCGTCGTCGACGACGAGTTTTTCTTCTTCGTCATCCTCTTCTTCGTAGACTTCCTGAAAAGTGTCTTCCATGAGTTCTTTCAGCTTATCTCCTTCTATGTTTTCGAAGTGGCCTCTTTTCACGTCATATCGTTGTTTGCCCATGCTATCGTTATCTAATCATGGTCTCCGATATATGATTTTTGGGTTGAACGACAGATCATCACACATTTCAACCCTGAACTCTTTTATATCCCTCTTTTATTACCCTGCCTATGAAACGTATACACGCCGCGGATGCAGTCGAGTTGGAAGAGGGTGAAACTTGCAAGCTTGGAGGGTGGTTGCAGGAGATAAAAAACCTGGGCGGGATCGCTTTTTTGAAAGTTAGAGATAGGTCCGGTGTCTTTCAAGTCGTGCTCTCAAAAGATGAGATGGGATCGGAAAGTTTTGAGGACGCCGTCGATATACCTCGTGAAAGCGTCGTCGTTATCGAGGGAAATAAGAAAAATACTGATCAAACCGAGCTCGGATTTGAATTGACGCCCATATCTATAAAAGTCGAATCAGAAGCAGAGAAACCACTCCCTCTCGGTATCGTCGATGACGTAAATGCTGAGATGGGGACCCGCTTCGATAACCGCTTTCTCGACCTTAGGAAGGAAGAAAAGAGACTTATCTTCGAGATAAGGGATCTTCTTTTAGAGGGTTTGAGAGACTTCTTCGCTGAAGAAGGTTTCATCGAGATCAATACCCCGAAGATCGTAGCGGCTGGAGCCGAGGGGGGAGCGACTCTTTTCGAAGTGGATTATTACGATGAAAAAGCTTACCTTGCCCAGAGCCCCCAGCTTTACAAACAGATGCTTATGTCGGCGGGGTTTGAAAGGGTTTACGAGATCGCCCCCGCTTATCGAGCAGAAGATTTCGGAACTGTGAGACACACGTCAGAATTTCTCTCCCTGGACTTCGAGATGTCTTTCATCGAGAGTTCATCGGATATAATGGACATGACCAGTTATATGATCGTTCACGCTCTTTCATTTGTGAAAAAACATGGAAAAGATGAGTTGGATGAGCTTGGAGTAGAGATCACGGTTCCAGAACTTCCCTTCACGAAGGTGACTTATCGAGAATGCATAAACATACTAGAAGAAATGGGTAAGGAATGGGACGACGAGCCAGAGATAGGCACGGAGGAGGAGAAGATGCTCGGCGAGTATATCCAAGAAGAATACGATACTGATTTCTTTTTCATCACTGAATTTCCGACGAAAGTCAAAAAGGGTACCTTTTACGCCATGAGAAAAGAGTACGATCCTTCCCTGACGACCTACTTCGATCTAGAATACAATGGGCAGGAACTCGTCTCAGGAGGTCAAAGAGAACATCGTTACGAAGTCTTGGTTGAACAGATGGAAGAGATCGGTGTGAACTTGGACGCTTTTGAATCCTATTTGAAGACCTTTAAATATGGCATGCCTCCTCACGGAGGGATAGGCTTAGGGGTCGATAGACTGCTGCAGCAGATGTTGGACCTAGATAACATTCGGGAGTCCATCTTGTTCCCTAGGGATCCAAAAAGACTAGAACCCTGATATCCGTCGATCTATAGATAAAAAAAGAGGAGTTTTGAGAATCATGGCTCAGGGGAAATACGAAAGAGAACTCAAAAGTATCCTTTCCGGAGACGAGGAGACGATAGAGGATTCGACTAAGACCTGTACGGAGGAGGAGAGGGAAAAATATCTGACCGTTAAGGATATTCCCTTTTTGGTGGTTAGAGGGGCAGGAAGTTTAGGTGTCGACCTGGTCGCTGTCAGAGGCGACGTGTCCTTCCTGATCGAAGTGAAATCTTCTAAAGACGACGTTCTTTATCTCAGCGACCAGAAAAGATTGAGCGAGCAGGCCGAGAGGATCATCGAGATATGCACCGATACGAAGTTATTGCCTATATACGCATATCGTTTGAAAGGTTGTAGGGGGGATAAATGGAGACTATTCACTCTGGAGATAGAAGGATTATCTAAAAAATATAGAATTGTGAACAGGAAGCTGCCGAACGTCAAAAAGACAACCCATGGTAATATCAAGATCCCATGGGAAGAGGGCCTACCTTTGAACGAGTTTTTATCATATCTCTGTAGATTGCTAGGTTGATTATCAAGGAGTTATAGGTAAATACTAAATAATCGGATAAGAATATTAAGTAGCCCTAATGAGGAGAAGATAGATGCGAAAACTAATACTCTGCGCCGACCGGGATGATGATATTGGGGAGAAGACTGGATTAGATACCCCGATCATAGGAAGAGAGGATAATCTGCAGGCCGCGATAAAACTGGGTTTGAAAGACCCGGAAGATTCCGATACCAATTCCATCCTATCAGCTATTTCGCTTTACGATGAGTTGAAAGAGAAGGGGGAAGATGTTGAGATCGCCACTATATGTGGGGCTCCATCCATCGGATACACTTCGGACGAGATGCTGAGCAAAGAGTTGGATTCTGTGCTGGAACAGACTAAGCCCGATTCCGCTGTCCTGGTCACGGACGGAGCTGAAGACGAATATATAAGTCCCATAGTATCCTCAAAGATCGATCTCTCCCATATTAGAACCGTTTACGTGAAGCAGAGTGAGAGCGTAGAGAATCTCTACTACCTTTTGGTGAAGATGTTCAGTGAAAAAAGGACACAGCGGAAGATCTTTTTGCCCATCTCTCTAGCACTTTTGGTCTACGGTTTCTTCCAGATGGTAGCTCTGTTGAGCGATCTACTCATAGAAGGGATTTCCGCACTCGGCGGTCTGCCGAGTTTTGGTGTAGGATCCATATTTTTCGTCATCGGACTTTATATCATAATAAGGATCTATGAATTGGACAGGAAGGCCTTGGATCTGTATAAGAGGTTGAGCAGTGCTGTGAGAGAAGGTGCGGTCTGGTTACCCTTCGCAGTTGTAGCCATACTAATAGTGATAGGCAGTTCTATCCAAGGATGGAATGTGATAGTCGAGCAGGAGATCACCACCCCACTCCACATAGCTTTAAGTTTCGCCACCACGGTGATATGGTGGTGGATAGGTGCAGTGTTCTTGTATGAATTGGGCAGACTGTTAGACACCTATATCACTCAGGGAAGAGTGAAATTATCCTTCTGGGCAATATTTTTAACTCTGTTCGCTCTGACGTTCATATTCTGGGGCGCTTTAGATTATATTCGGAGTATTGTCGGGATGGAAAAGGGCAGTATGATCCCCGTCGCTATAAACATAACCTTAGGTCTACTGATCGGTGTTTTGGCAGGATTGACACAGCGAAGTTTCAAAGAACGACAGCAGCAGGAAGAAAATGAGATGGGGGAATCCCTACCCGATGGCTAGATAATTTGATCGGGAGGTCTTAAAGTTGGAGTTTGAAGATTGGAAACCTCTCTACAAAGAGATAATCTCAGAATTTGGATACTCTGAAGAAGAGGACAGAAAAGCTGCAAAAATTTTGGCCAAGGAGAGAGAGAGCGACGGAGTGACACCTTTGAGAGAAATGAACGGCCGGGAAATCGAGATCAGCGGTCCCTATTATTCCAAGCGGGAGAGCGAATTTACAATAGCGGCAGGAAGCTCTTTGGAACAGATGATAGATCAGGGCGTCGAGCCCGAACTCATCGTCACTGACCTTGATGGGGATACGTCTCTACAATCGGAGATGAACACGAATGGGATCCCAGTAATGATGCATGCCCACGGTGATAATATAAAATTGCTCAGAAAATGGGCTGAGAGATTTAAGGGGCATGTGATACCTACATGCCAGTGTGAGCCTCCTGAGAAAAGCATATACAACTTCGGTGGGTTCACTGACGGTGATAGAGCTGCTTTCGTGGCTGAACATTTCGGTGCGAAAAAGATAATATTGAATGGCTGGGATTTTGAGGAAGCCCATGACGGCGGGAAAATCAAACAGAAAAAACTCCGTTGGGCGAAGAGGTTATTAAAGAAAATAGATGTCCCGATAGGACCCTATCCCTAAAAACTGAAATAATCGATATAGAGAATTCGATATCCGCAGTGGGGAAGATTTATTTATTTTCATTCGTATTGCTACCCGGATTGTAAGTAGTGGGAACGATAGAGAGACGTTTAGGGGCAAAAATAATAGAAAAGTGATGCACCGTGTCTAGGATTACCTTAGATGAGATGAAAGAGGCTATCGAAATAGTATTTGAAGAGAATGATATAGACCAATATCGTGCTGAAGATATGGCAGAGACGGTGATGAACCTTTTCGGATATGACAAAGCGATAACCGACAACCTTTTGTCCTCTGAAGAGAGAGATATTTTCTATAAATTAGAAGACGTTGGTCTCCTCTCTACAGAAGAAGAAAGTACTAACCTGCCTAGCGGAAAAAAATGGAGGATCCATTATTGGATTTTGAACGAAAGGAAGATAAGAAAGATTTTAGATAGGAAAGAAAAGGAAGAGGAAAACGAAGAAGAATCCATTTATAACGACATCTCGGATAAGGTATGGGAGCGGACCGCCGAGTGATATTTTTAAGAAGGGTATATGGGTATATTATACTGATCTTCTCCTATGATGTGTGTTAACGATGGCGGGAATAAAGAAAAAGGAATTAGAGATCAAATTGGAGGAAATCCCTTCCCATCCCGATCCATCTCCTGATTTGGAACAGTACACGACTCCCGCTCATATCGCTGCAGACATCCTTTTCGCGGCCTACGGGAACAGACATGTGGCGAACAGAGTGATCGCTGATCTGGGATGTGGAACGGGGGTCTTTGCATTAGGATGCGTATATCTTGGTGCTGAAAGAGTTAAGGCTGTAGACCTTGACGAAGAGGCGGTAGAATTAGCGGCGGACACAGCTGAAGATTGGTCTTTTTCTGAAGTTATAGATTTCCAGGTGAAAGACATAAAAGAGTTTCAAGCGGAGGTAGACACAGTGATAATGAATCCGCCGTTTGGATCACAGAATAAGGGAGCCGATCTTCCTTTTTTAAAGAAAGCCTTCAAGTCAAGCGAGACGGTGTATTCCCTTCACAATGCAAAAACCGTTGACTTTTTGGAAAAGTTTATCAAAGACCGAGGACACTGCATATTTTGGGAAAAAAGATATATGTTTGAAATTAATAGGCAGTTCGATTATCACGAAAAAGAGAAGGAAAATTTTGAAGTGGTATTATTAGGGATAAATATTGAGAGGGAATAAAATGGCAGGTAATGAAGAAGAATTGGTTTTTCCAGGTGACAAAGTCGGGACCTCCGAAGAATGGATGGCCGGTAAAGGCACGTTCGAAGACGAAGGAAATATCTACGCTGCTCAGTTCGGTAAACTCATCTTCGACGAGGATTCTTTGGAAGCAAAAGTCGATGCTGTTAACCCCATCGTAGAGGTGCAGGAAGGTGATGTCATTTATGGGAGTGTATTCATGAGAAAAGAGGCGATGGTGGTGATTATGATCGAAAAAATAGAAGGTGTTTCTAGAGATGTCAAAGAAGATGTCGAAGGAACCCTGCACATCTCAGAAGTCTCGGAAGATTACACAGAGGAGCTAGAAGAAGAATTTCTCGTTGGAGATATAGTAAGAGCAAAAGTGACCGAGACGGAACCCGCTATAAAATTATCTACAGCGGGGAAAAAGTTCGGTGTCGTTAGAGGTTACTGCCCCGATTGTAGAAAAGCGATGAAGTTTGAAAGAAAAAATGATAAGTTGTATTGTGAAAACTGTGATATCCAATCGGATAGGAACATATCTAGGGTATATGGGAAAATAAAGCTGAAGAGGTAAAGAATTACATGTGGAGGTATCATAGCCGTGGTTGACGTTGAAAAAGCGTTGATGGCTATAGAAGAAAAAAAAAGGTGGGAAAAAAGGGAGGAAGAGATATTAGAGGAGTTAAAGGAAGTTAGGTCTAAGAAGAAAAAGTTGAAAAAAGAGGCTAAAGAATTGAAAAATAAGATAAACGAGGCTGAGAGTGCTATCAAATCTGTAAATAATAAGAGAAGGGAGGTCCCGAACTTCTCTCTAGACCTAGGCGAGGAAATAAAGAGGATGTAATACCACATAGAGTGATAAGACATGGCTGACAAGGAAGAAAATATCAAACATCTGCGGGAGGAAATCATGAGATATAAGAAAGAGTACTGGAAAATAAAAGGCAGGATCGAGGAACTGGACCAACAAGAAGAAGATCTAAAGGAAGAGTTGGAAAGAGTAAGAGATCATCTCTCATATTATCAATCACTCGTATCTGATATGAAGAAAAAAATGGAGGGAAGAAAAATCGTAGATGTGTTTGAGAAACTCTAATCACAGAAAGTTAGCTTTTTAAGTTCATTGAGATCGGCTGAGAAAATTTAAATATGGAAAGGTTAATAGCGGTCATGTATTCGCTTTATAGAAAACCGCATTGTAGGAGCGTGTTACCATAAAAGCCAAAGGAGAAGTCGAAGAGATATTTAAGGAATACTGTGATAAAACCGGGATGAAGGCCATTTCATTGACATCCAAGAACGGGGTGCCCATAGCTTTCCATCTGGAAAACGAGGAAGAAAACGAAAGCTTCAGCACTCTGTCAGCGACTATACTCGGCGCGAGTGAGGTCATCTTTTCAAGTTTTGAAAAGGAAAACCCCGAACTCATCGTGTGTAATTCTGATGACTCCACCCTTCTTATCAGTGAGGTAGGAACCAATGCAGTTCTCTCAGTACTCGGTGATTCTGATAGGAAGGAAGAGATGATCGAAGATATGAAGGAAATGGTTTCTGAAATAGAAACCGCTGAAAAAGGTTCTGAAATGAAAGAGGTGCTTAAAAAATGAAAATGATCAAAAGTATACCACCAGAGATCAAAGAGTTTTTGGAAAAAGAAGGCGGTTCGTCCGTGTTCTTTGAAGGTTCTTCCGGTACGGGTAAAACGACTATAGCTCTTCAAATAATCGAAGAGCTTGCCGATCCTGAAAAAAGTTTTTATTTATCTACCCGGGTATCCGACGAAGCACTTTACACCCAGTTCCCATGGCTGGAAGACAAAGAGATGCGTTCTCAGATAACTGATGCCAGTAAAGTCTTCCTCGAAACTCTGTATGGAGAAGAAGAGGAAGAAAAGGAACAGGTGATTGACGAGGAGAAAAAGAAGATCAAAGGAGCTAAGGAATTTTTAGACACGATACGAGAAGAAGGGCCTCCCGAGAACGTTGATAGGACTAGACTAAATCAGCTTGACAAGAGTATACCGGGCTTGGAAAGGATCTACGATCGGATAGATAACGTACTTCCAGAACGATCCTTGCTTGTGATAGACAGTATCGAAGGTATCACACATAAGTACGATATAGACATGGAAACCTTCGTCATGACCATCCAAAAGGACCTTGTGGAAAATTCGAACACCAACTTGATAATGGTATTGGAAAAAGAGGAAGCACCGGACCTCGAATATCTTGGAGACGGGGTAGTCCAGATGAACAGATATCAACTTGAGGGTAGAGACGTCCGTACCATAAAGCTGAAAAAACTGAGGGCTATCAGGATCAAGCAGCCTTCCTATCTTATGTCACTAGAAGGCGGTAGGTTCAAATGCTTTGAACCTTATGAACTGGACATCTCAGGCGGCCATGAATGGAAACCTGTGAAGGCACCGGAAGGGAAATACAGCACTGGAACTGAAGATATCGACAGTCTTCTAGATGGCGGATTTGATGCGGGAAGCTACAACATCTTCGAAGTCAAAGAAAACGTCAGTAACGAAGAGTTCTTTTCGGTAATAAGGCCCATATTCTTGAATTTCCTATCACAGAATAGGGGAATCATAACGGTCCTCTCTGGTGGAACCCATCCTGAAAATCTTAAAGACGATCTTACAAGGTTCATATCGGAAAACGTTTTCAATGAAAAGTTCCGTATCGTCGACTATTTCTCCTCGAGGACAAACAAACCTTATAAGATGGCCCTCGCGGGGAAAAACCAGAGTCAATACAGGGAGATCTACAATGAAACGATGAAAGAATTGAGGGGAGACGAAGATCAGGGGATACTGGATTACACCGGTTTGGACACCATGGAGTACATGCAGGGTGGTGAGGTCGCCGTTAAACAACTTCTGAGCGGCGTAGCTAACACTAAAAATTCTGACGACCTCGGATTGGGGATCGTAAAACCGGGCCTCAACCTCTCCCAAGAGATCAAAAATATGGCGGACAATTACTTCGTGATACTAAGTATCAACAAAACGCCCTGCCTGTATGGAGTGAAACCAAAAACAGGTCTATATGCCATAGTGACAGATGAAGAAAAGGGATTGCCGTATATAAGATTAGATCCAATAGTCTAAAAAAAGGTCTCAAAACCCATATTCGCCTTTCAGGGGAACGAAACGAACCCCTCCCAAATTTTCTTTCTTTATTTCGTATTCATCTATTTTGGTTGCTTTTACTAGTTTTTGAAAGAATCTGCTTCCAAGCGGTAGCAGTATCTTACCTCCCACTTTTAACTGTTTTACCATCGGATCGGGTATCTTCGAGGCTCCGCAGGCGACAGAGATACGATCGTATGGAGCTTTCTCTTGATAACCTGAAGAACCGTCTCCGTGGACCACCCTGACGTTTTGATAGCCGCATCCTTCCAATCTTTTCTGAGCCGATCTAGCCAATGTTTCTATGAATTCGATGGTATATACCTCGCCATTTTCCCCTACTAGTTCCGCTATCACTGCGGCGTGATAACCTCGGCCGCCGCCGACCTCTAACACTCTCTGCCCTTCCTCTATATCGAGGTTCTCAACCATCATGGCCACCATATGCGGCGCAGATATGGTCTGGCCTTCACCAATAGGTTGGGGTCTATCCGTGTAAGCTCTGTCCTTTATGTTGGATGGAACGAACTCATGCCGGGGTACTTTTTTCATGGCCTCTTCTACAAGAGAGGTCTCTATATAACCGCGGTCTACGAGACTTTTGACCATCTTTTCTCTTTTTTTCTTGTATTCGTTTTTCATATTCTACCCTAAATGCTCCGTTTTATTATTTTGTTGGTCTATTATATTTTTTCTGGTCTCTGCCTTCCCTCCATCCATCGGTTTTTTATATCTCTCATACTTGTGTGAGAGAAATAAGAGTTCGATATTATGGTTGAAGTACCCGAATCTCATCCTAGATATGAATCGTTAAAGACTAGGGAGTCGCTGGTGGAAGGGGTCGAGAAGGGGATAACATCCAAGGCCGGATTGATCGCTCACGGGCGTGGAGAGATGTTCGATTATCTGATCGGCGAGGAGACCGTCAAGCCGGCTGAAAAAGCTGAAAGAAAGGCCGTGGCTGAGATGCTGGAAGCAAAGAAGCCGGTCATCTCGGTTAACGGCAACGTTGCCGCGCTCGTCCCCGCAGGCATTGTTTCGCTCGCTCAAAGATTGGATGCAAAGCTGGAAGTCAATCTTTTTCATAGGACCGATGAGAGGATAAAAAAAATAGAAAAAGAACTGAAAGAAAACGGGGCGGAAAAAGTTTATGGAAAAAAGGCTGACGCTAAGATACCGGGGTTGGATCATGATAGAGCTCTGTGTGACAGGGAAGGGATTTTTTCAGCCGATGCAGTCTTCGTTCCTCTAGAGGACGGTGACAGAACTAAAGCCCTTAAGGATATGGGAAAAAAGACCATAGCTATCGATCTGAATCCACTTTCTAGGACCGCTGAAACTGCGGATATAACCATAGTGGATAATATAATAAGGGGGGTTCCGAACATGATCGAGTGTGAACCTTTTTATGGCGATTTCGATAATGCTGAGAATCTAAGTTCAACCTTAGATCTTATGTGCAAAAGACTAGAATCTTTATCTGAGGAAGTGAGAACATGAATGATTTAGTGGTAAAGGGTAAGAAAAGATTAGAATGGGCACGCGAACATATGAAAGTTATAGAGAAAGTTAAAACGGAGATATCGGAGAGAGGTACTCTAGAGGATAAAAATGTATCTATGGCACTTCATGTGGAAGCAAAAACGGGTATCCTCGCTCTTTCGCTGCGCGAGGCCGGGGCTAACGTGAAGATGGCATCCTGCAATCCTCTTTCGACCGACAATTCTGTCGCCGAGGCACTGAGAGAAGAGCATGGGATGGACGTTTTCGCTAAAAGAGGACAGAACGATGAAGAATACTATAAGAATCTCAACTTAACCCTCGAACATGACCCCGACGTGGTTATAGACGACGGAGGCGACCTGATATCATTGATACATAAAGAGAGAGATGATCTGATCGAGAGTATAGCTGGAGGAGCCGAAGAAACGACCACTGGCATCGTTAGACTGAGAGCAATGGAAGAAGACGGAGTCTTACGTTTCCCGGTAATGTCAGTGAACGACGCCTATATGAAACACCTTTTCGACAATAGATATGGTACAGGTCAATCGACTATAGACGGCATATTGAAAGCGACCAATCTTCAGCTCAGCGGGAAAAACTTTCTCGTAGGTGGTTACGGATGGTGTGGAAGAGGTATAGCCATGCGTGCAAAAGGTATGGGTGCCGACGTCATGGTGGCAGAGGTGGATCCGATAAAGGCGGTGGAAGCCAAGATGGACGGATTTGAAGTTCTTCCTGCCGAAAAAGGGATAAAAAAAGCTGATTTCGTCGTCACAGCGACCGGATGCAAAGACGTGATAGGCGAAAAGGAGTTAGAGGTTGCGAAAGACGGCTGCGTTTTAGCCAACTCAGGTCATTTCAACAACGAGATATCTATAGAGAAGTTGGAAAAAATGGCTGTTTCTAAAAGAGAAGTGAGGGAGGATGTAACAGGATATGAGATGAAAGACGGCAGGAAGCTTTATCTGCTGTCTGAAGGACGATTGGTCAATCTCGCCGCCGGACAGGGACATCCCGCAGAGATAATGGATATGAGTTTTTCACTGCAGATGATGGCCGCCGAATATGTAGTTGAGAACGAGGATCTAACCCCTAAAGTTCACGAGATACCGAGAAGAATAGACGAGAAGGTAGCTAACCTCAGATTGAAATCTGATAACGTAAAAATAGATAGACTCACCGATGAACAAAAAGAATATTTAGAGGGTTGGGAAGAAGGTACTTGACGTAGCGGTTGGAAATAACCGCTTAATAAATCAGTCTATAAGAGTGATGTCCTCGGATTCCGCACTTTGAATGTTCTCTATATTGTTCAATTTTTCTTCCATCTCATCCACGATTCCGCCTTCGTCAGGGATGACTATCTTCGCAACTATGGCCTTGAGGCCGAAGGCTACTTTCTCTTCCTTTGATCCTTTGAATGTACCGTATTCCTCGGCGATTTCTTTGATATCCTCTTTTATCCGGTCGAGGCCCGTTTCCGGTCCCTCGGGCATCACTTTGTAAACTATCATCACGTCGCCCATCTTAAGGCCCCCTGAAACCGCACTCAGGACATTCGTATTCCTCGCTCTGGTCTCGACATTTTTCGCATCTGCCTATGTCGGCCTCTCCACATTCAGGGCAAGGAAACACGGTGTTCTTTAGACCGACCAATGTTATTCCGCAGGATGTGCAGTTGTAATCTTCCTTCATGGTGATCGGACTTCGAAGAAAGGGGCGATTATTTAATTCTGTCGGAGTCTACACCACAAAATATGTTTGAATAATACGTAAACGAAAATATTATATACTTATGCTTTTTCCTTAAGCCTGTATGTCTCTTACAGCCAGTCAAGGAGCGATAAAAGGTAGCTCGTCGAATTTTTTATCATCGCATTTGGAGGGGTATCATGAAAAGAGGTAAAGCATTTGTATCGACTTTTCTGCTGGCCCTTTTTACGTATCTGTTATTGACATTAGCTGCTGGCCAGTCCTTGGCACAGGAAGCTCCCTGGAGTCAGATAATTTGGAGTTTTGAAGAAATAGTGATCGGTATCTCGATGAGCTTGATAGCTGCTGCGGTAGCTGATCACATTCTCTGTAGGAAGGGAGATTTCAGGATGTTGAATCCTATCCGCTGGTTGATAATGTTGGTTTACACGATTCCGCTCTTCATAGAGATGGCAAAGGCGAACTTCGATGTTGCTTACAGGGTCATAACGGGCAAGATAGAACCCGGGATTGTAAAGATAGACCCGGGCCTCGAAACGGACCTAGGGATAACCTTCCTGGCAAATTCGATAACCCTAACTCCAGGAACTTTGACCGTGGACGTAGACGACGAAAGGAGCGAAATGTACATACACTGGATAAAAGTTGGGGAGGATCCAACTGAAAATATAGCTGGAAGATTCGTTAGATGGATAAGGAGGTTTGCAGAATGATCGATCTTACCACGCTTTTCTACGGTGCGGCACTTCTCTTTGGAATCTCTATCATCGTGTGTGTTTTCAGGATTTTTTTAGGCCCTACCGCAGCGGATAGAAATGTCGGATTGGACACTATCAACACTCTTGTAGTAGCAATCATGATTACGATGGGTGCTGCGATGTGGGAAACGCTTTTCATTGATATAGCCATCGTATACGCCATACTTTCGTTTATAACTACGCTTTTCATCGCCAAATATCTGGAAGGAGGTGTAGATTGAATGGCTTTTAGTTGGCCTATCATTTTGATTGTCATACTACTGATCATTGCACAGGTATTCAATGTATTAGGCGCCATAGGCCTACATCGATTTCCCGACGTTTATACTAGACTTCACGCCGCCACGAAATGCACTACATTTGGAACCATCTTCGTGACTTTTACCGTCATAGCTTATAGTGTTAGACAGTACATCCTTACCGACGAAGGGAAATTCATCAATATGGCCATCCATACTCTGATCGCTTTGATAGCCCTCCTAGCAACGAATCCAACAGGTGCTCACGCCATCGCAAGGGCCGCCCACAAGATGGGGGTCAAGCCCGAAAAAGCTGTAAAAGACGATCTAAAAGGCGCTGATCTTCACCAGAAAAAAAGGTCGAAGAAGATGATGAAAAAAAAGGTTGATGAGTCGACGGAGGTGAACTGAATGACTTTGATCGTTCAGATAATACAATTCTTATTGTTAATCGGATTGATTATAACGGCCTTAGCGGTTGTGATGTTCAAGGACCTCATTTCCGCGGCTATCGCTCTTGGGGCGAGTAGTTTACTTTTATCCCTGCAGTTTTACCTGTTGAGAGCCCCCGACGTGGCGATCGCTGAAGCCGCAGTGGGTGCAGCACTGACCACCGCCATATTCATATTCGCGATAAAGTCTACAGAAAGAAAGGAGGGATACAGATGAGAAAGGCAGTTGCGCTCATCGCATTCTTCGTAATATTCGCCTTTTTAGTTGTAGGGGTCGTCCAGATGAGACCCTTCGGTGAGCCGGAAAATGAGGAGATGGACGATCACTTCTTGGGGGATAGCCAGCAAAGACATCAGGTAAATAACGTGGTCACTGCAGTGCTCTTCGATTACAGAGGCCTTGATACGTTGGGAGAAGCTACGATTCTTTTTTCAGCCGTGTCCGGTGTTTTGACCGTGCTCCGCAAGGTCAAAGATGAAAAAGAGGGGGTGGAAGATTGAATTGGGGGATGTCTAGAGTCGTCAGAACCGTCGCCGATATCCTTGTAGTCCCTATAATCATATTTGGTATATACTTGGTGCTTCACGGACATCTCACCCCTGGTGGAGGATTTCAAGGTGGTGCGGTTATAGCTTCGGCTACCGCTCTTCTAATAATTTCCTACGGATCATTGGGAAAGCACAAGAAAGATCTTTCATCCATGGAAGCGATCGGTTTAACGCTGTTCATCCTGATCGCTTTCTTCGGAATCGGGTACACGATGTTCTATAATTACCTAGCCGGTACTGGTGGGATCTTCGGTGGAACGGTCCCGGTGGGGCCAAACCCCGGATCCATTAATACGGGAGGAACCGTGACGCTCATGAATCTAATGGTCGGAGTAGAAGTCTCCGCAGCCCTCAGCTTGATCCTTTGGATGATGTCCCGAGAGAGCGGTGTTATGGAACCGATGAAAGAAAGTTCTGATGAAACGGAGGTGGAAGATTGACATGGGAGACATTTTTCCTAACGATGCCTTATTTGGCCGTGGTTATACTTTTCTCCATAGGGCTTTACGTCGTCCTTTTCAAGAAAAATTTGATCAAGATCATCATGGGGATAATGATAATGCAGAACGGCGCTAATCTGTTCCTAGTCTCTCTAGCCTACAGAGACGGTTACTACGCGCCGATATTCACTAGTGCCGAATCCGCTGATATGGTGATGCCGACTCCTCACGCGCTCACATTGACCAGCATCGTGATCGGGTTGGCCACCACAGCTCTCATGCTCTCTTTCACTATAATGATCAAAAGGCACTACGGGAGCATCAACACTGAAGATGTCCGGAGGTGTAAAGAATGACATGGGATACTATCGTTACGAGCAGCCCCACGTTCATCTTGGGATTACCCCTTCTCTTCGCATTTTTAACCACTTTAGCGGGAAAATTCTCCAAGAAGTTAGGGAAGATACTGTTTGGTATAGGGTTACTCCTAACAGCTTTCTTCGTGGGCGTGATGTCCTATCAAGTTCTTACTGTAGACTCCTGGTTCTATGTCTTTGGAGCCGACCAGCCCACTCCTGAGAATCTACTGTCTTTCTTTAGGATCACTTTTGTTGCTGACGGATTCGCTGTTTTGGCGACCGTAACGATAGCTATAACTGCCGTGGCCGCAGGGATATATTCCTACAGCTTCATGAAAGGTGAAAGCGGGTTGAATAAGTTCTATACCTTGTTCCTGTTGACCCTCGCGGGAGTCAACGGGATGGTGCTGACTGGTGATCTATTCAACCTTTTCGTCTGGTTCGAAGTCACATCGGTGGCGTCTTGTGCCCTTGTCGCGTTCCAAAACTACAGAGGAAGAAGCATCGAGGCCGCGTTAAAATACATGGTCCTCAGCACTGTGGGAGGTCTATTCGTTTTATTCTCTATCGGTCTATTATATGGGCAATATGGTGTGCTGAACTACGCTCTATTGAGAGAAGGTATAACTGGAACTTTCATAGACAAACTCGCCTTGGGAATCTTAGCGGTCGTATTGGCGATGAAATCCAGCAGTGCACCGATGCACATGTGGGCACCCGACGCTTACGGAGAAGCGCCGGGTTCCGTTACGCCTTTCATCGCCGTGACGAGCATGGGATCACTTTTCGTACTGTTTAGGCTGCTTTTCGGTGTGTTCTCAGTGAGCATCGATCCTGCAGTCTCGGGCTCTATCTTGATTATCCTCGGCGTACTCTCTATGATCGTCGGGGTTACGATGGCCCTCGTACAGAGCGATCTGAAACGTTTGATCGCCTACCTTTCAGTTTCACAGATCGGTTATATGATGATGGCCGTTGGTGTCGGCCTGGCCACTTTGAACACTGGAGACTATGAGAGCTTTGGAGAACTGGCGATGCGTGGTGGGCTTTTCCACATGATAAACGACGGTGTCTACAAGGCTCTGCTGTTCCTCTCCGCCGTGGCGGTGGTCCATTCTACAGGCATAAGGAGTCTGAACGAGCTCGGCGGAGTCGCCCACCAGATGCCCTACACCACTTTCTTCTTTTTACTGGGAGGTTTATCCATAGCCGGGATACCTCCACTTTCTGGCTTCAGTTCAAAACTGCTCATATACCAATCTGTATATCGTTACAGTCCCATCTTGGCTATCATCGCTTTAGTGGTCAGCATAATCACCCTGGCGATAATCGGAAAGGCATTTTTCAACGCTTTCCTGGGACCAGACCAGGGATTGGTCAACAAAAAGGTATCCAAGACCATGCTGCTGGGGATGGGTATTTTGGCCGCAGTTTTGGTAATATTCACCCTGTTCCCGAACCTCGTTGTAACAGAGATCGTCTCTCCGGCCATCGACGGCTTGATCGGATCCTTTGAAGGGGTGTTACCATGATCGATATAAGTATAGTCCTGGAGAATATGTGGAGTCCCGTCATATTTATCTTGGTAGTGCTGGTAAATCTTGCTATAGCATACTGGCTCTACAGGATGGGGAATCCTGAGTACAAGAAGACGGAACACAGTGGAGAGCCTTTCATCTCCGGTAATCGACCACCTGGAGATGTGAAGAAGATACATGTTGCTGGAGATAACTTGTTCTGGGGATTCCAGGACGCGTTGAAGCGGTACTTCGAACCGCTGATTGAGGGACATACGGGAAAGCTCAATGATTACATGTATTGGGTCGTGATCACTTTAGCCGTGGTTTTGGTTTATATCTATCTGGTGGTGTAAAGATGAAGTTATCTAAAACTTTCGATAAAGCCCTCTGGGTCTTTCACGTGAACAGCGGTTCATGCAACGGATGCGATATCGAGATAGTCGCAGCCGTAACCCCTAGATATGATACGGAGAGATTCGGAATCAAACTCGTAGGTTCTCCGAGGCACGCCGACGTACTGTTGTTTACGGGTCCAGTCACTAAAAGGATGAAGGACAGGGTCCTACGAGTTTATGAGCAGACCCCTAATCCAAAGGCTGTACTTGTGATAGGAAATTGTGCAAATACTACCGGGGTTTATTACGACAGCTACGCGGTGGAGGGCCCTATAGATAGGATACTCCCCGAAGATGCGCACATCATTTACGTTAACGGATGTCCCGTCAGACCGGAGAACGTGATAAACGGCGTAAAAGAAGCCTGGCTACACCTAGAGAAACTTAGAGGTGATGACAAATGAATCAAGAGTTACCGCTCAGCGTCGAAGAAGTCGAAGATCATTTTAAAGAGAAATTGGGGGAGAACGTCAAGGATAGCGAAAAGGAGGAATTCAAAAAAGGTGTGGAAGAAACCGAAATGAAATGGATATGGATGACCGTTGAAAGAGAAAAATTCAGGGAAGCGGTCAAAGCTCTAGCGGAACTGCAGATACCACACCTTTCGGTCACTTCCGGTTCGGATATGGGAGAATTCGTTGAACTCATCTATCACTTCCAGATCAATTACAGTCATCCAAGCGAGGAGATCTCGGTGAATATAAAAGTCCATCTACCCAAAGATGACCTGACGATCCCGACTATAACGGATATCGTCCCGGGAGCCTTGACCACGGAGAGAGAAAAACAGGAATTTTTAGGTGTTGAGGTAACAGATATACCCGATTCCCGGAAATTGTGGCTGGATGAAGAATTTCCTGACGACAGATATCCATGGCGCTGGGATGAAAAGGGGATGGAAGAGATGTCGAGATATGTTCATGATTCCGAGGAGGCGTCTGATAAGCCCACCTCTCAAAAGGCGAAAGAAAGGAAAGGAGGTGAAGATTGATGGCTGAAGAAGAGGAAACAACCTATGAGGTCCCGATCGGGCCCATACATCCGGCTCTGAAGGAACCCTTCCTGATCCAATTCAAATTGGATGGTGAAGAGATAGTCGACGCAGACCCTCATCCAGGGATGAACCACCGTGGGATAGAATTCATGGGGATGCATAGAAATCCGATGAAAGTGATACCTCTGTCCGAAAGAATATGCGGTATATGCTCTATAGTACATCAGCACATGTACACCACTGCAACTGAACACGCTGCGGGTATCGTACCCACCAATAGATCTAGGTATATCAGGGCAATACTGTGCGAACTGGAGCGAATCCATTCACACATATTATGGGCGGGAGTTGCGGCCCACGAGATCGGTTTCGATACCCATTTACATTTCACCTGGAAGATACGGGAGAAAGTGATGGACCTTTTAGAATACATCACTGGAAATCGGGTCAACTATTCGATGTGGACCTTTGGAGGCGTGAGAAGAGATATAACTGAGGATATGCATCCGAAAATCTTTGAGACGTTGGAGTATTATGAGGAGTTATACGAAAAATTAGAAGACATATTTTTAAACGACCCGAGCATAAAGATGAGGACTAAAGACGTTGGTATACTCACTAAAGAAGATGCGCTCAAACTCTGTGGTGTCGGTCCCACCGTTCGCGCATCGGGTGTGAAGAAGGACGTTAGGATAGACCAGCCTTATGCGGCTTATGGGGATTTAGATATAGATTATGTCGTGCCGTCACGGTACGGTTACGAAGACAAGGGCGACGTTTTCTGTAAAACGCTGGTGAGGTTGAAGGAGGTCCTTCAATCGATCGATATCATAAAACAATGTGTGGAACATATGCCTGAAGGTGAAATAACCAGCGAACAGAACAAAGCAGCTCTTTTGAACAAGCTGAAGGGGATGGACGGGGAAGGTATAGGGAGGATCGAAGCTCCCCGTGGTGAAGCAATACATTACGTGAGACTCAAAGGCGGAAAGAAAGAAGTGGATGCCTGGAAAGTGAGAGCCTCAACTTACAACAATCTAGCTACGTACGGACCCATGTTTATGGGCGAGCAGATAGCTGATATACCTATCATAGCAGCTTCGATAGATCCATGTATAGGATGCATGGACAGAGCGGAGATAACTGATGTAAATACCGGCGAAACTGAATCATATTCGAAGGAAGAACTCCATGAATTGTCCGTTAAGAAGACGGAAGAGATAACAGACGGAGGGATAGAATGAATTTCGTGGTAGACTGGGGGATAAAGTTCCTTCTGGTCATAGTTATATCTTTGATAGGGATTTTTTTAGGGCTGCTCTATAAGGGATTTGACAGAAAGATTACAGCAATGATGCAGGCGAGGATCGGACCGCCGTGGAGGCAGCCTTTCCGTGATGTTAAGAAACTTTTCATGAAAGAGACCATCGTTCCGGACTCCGCCGTACCTTGGCTTTTCCATACCGCACCGATCTTCGCCCTAGTTGCTCCTCTAGTGGCTCTAGCTTACTTACCTCTTGGACCCTTTGAGCCCCTGATGGAAGGTTACGGCAACCTGATACTTATTCTTTATTTGCTGGCTATCCCCGCTGTTGCCATGGCCATGGGGGGATTGGCTAGTGGGTCGCCCTACGCTACTGTCGGTTCTCAACGTGAACTAGTACTTATGATGAGCTATGAGCTTCCTCTCGCGATAGCTGCAGTAACGCTGGCATACAATTACAATACGTTTTCCCTAGCGGTCATCTCCTCCGACCCCGTTTGGAATACCGTGGGCGCGATGGGTATCCTCGGTTTTGCATTGATACTCGCAGCTCTGATCGCCGTGATGCCTGGCGAGTTATCCAAGGTTCCTTTCGATCAGGCGGAAGCTGAAACGGAACTAGCTGAAGGGCTGTTCGTGGAATATTCCGGTAGAAATCTAGGGGTCTTTTACATAGCAGAAGTCGTTAAGATGATCTTTGTCGGGGCATTATTGATCGCTCTATTCTTTCCTTACAACCTTTCAAATTGGTATTCCTTCGGAGGCCCAGAAGTGGTAAACGGTATGTTATTGGGAAACTTGATAGCGGACGTACTGTTTTTCTTGCTTAAGTTGTTAGTGATCATATACGTAGGTGTCTCCGTGATAAGAGTCGCTTTTGCTAGGTTCCAGATCAACAAAGCAAGTTATTTCTACTGGGTACCGATGACGGTCGTTGGTCTGCTAGGAACGCTTCTTGTAGTATTGGAGAATGGTGGATTATGAGGTGATAAAAAATGCCGACACAAACCATCTACACGCTCATCAAGCAGCTCTTAACCGAGAAAGCAACGAATCCTTTCCCTGTAAAGTACACTCCCGACAATATGCACGATGCCGCTGAGTTGATAGAAAAAGGAAAGTTGGAAATCAATCCTCCAGTGGAAGTTCCGTCGGATTTTAGAGGAAAGCTGGAGTATGATAAGGAATCCTGTATCGGGTGTAAGTTGTGCGTAAGAGTTTGCCCGTCCGAAGCCCTGATATTCAAAGAGGATGAGGAGAAAATCAAACATTATGTGGCAAGATGTACCTTCTGCGGTCAATGCGTGAACATCTGTCCTCAGAATTGCTTCAAGTTCAGCGAAGAGTTCCTCATAGCAGGTCCGGAAAAAGAATCTGAAGATCTAGTCATAAACCCGTGAGATGGTTTTAGGGGTTGATCGGTGGTAGGCTCGTAGGGGCCTAGAGCTCGTACACCTTGATCATTTTTTCTTTTTGAGTTCCGGTATTTCTCTCCATTCTCCAGATTTCAAAAGTTCTATCATCCTGTTTTTTGCTTCCTCGAGCTCGGGTGTCATCCCTTCTTTCAAACTCATATCCTTTGGTTGGATACCTATCAAGATTACTTCATCGACCTTTTTGTCTAAAAAACCCATAACGGTAGAAAGCGGCATCGCGTGAGTGCTCATCGTGAACACGCCTAGATGCTCCCTCGGCACGATCCTCAGCTCTCCAGGCTCTAATCCCATTTTAGCAGCATCTATTATAACTACAAGTTCGTACTGGTCATCTTCGATCAGAGTTATATGGTTCTCCGGGACCGAGCCACAGTCCACTGTCTCCCACTCCTCGCTTTCGAATTCCCTAGCGACGATCTCCCCGGCCGCATCGTCTCCTCTGATGTCGTTCCCAACGCCCATCAAAAGTTTTTTTGCCATATCTATCGCAACATGATTGGGTATTTACAATTTTTGCGGGTGTAAATTTTCACTCGGTCAAAAACAGAAAAATATTTTAGAGGTCAGACAATTTCTGCCGCAGATGGAAGAGGAACTAGAAAGAGCAGAGAGATTTCTAGAACTCGCTCCTGAGTCCGAAGTCGACGAATATGCGCTGGATAAATTGAAGAATCGCATCTATAGGTGGAAAAATGCCGATGTAGAATATCTAGCGGACTTGGAGTATTTTATAAATGGGAAAAGGTATGACGACCTGTTGAATGCCTTCTCCGAAATAGAAGATCTAAAAAAAATTAAGATTAAATTTTTGAAGCCTAATGTAGACGGGGAATGGAATTTTTCTAAACCTACGAAGGAGGTAAAAGAAAAAGATGGGAAGGGTGTATGTAAGACCTTCGACTACGATCCGAAATCTCTAGATAGCTGGATAGATGCTGAATATTCTAATTTTGAAAAAGTGATGATTAGAGCTTTTATATCAGACTTTTTTGTACCAATCTCCATCCAAAAAAAGTCAGAGTATCATCGCGCTGAAGAGGTACCTAGGCAGTATGATCCTCGATTGAAAAAACTACAGGGATTATGGTCAGATATTAGGTCGGGAGTCCTCCCGTTATGCATCCGACTTTGTCTTTACACTAAAACCCAGAGATACCCGATCTTGATCGACCCCATGAATAACAAGGTTAAACCGCATCCTCTCAGTTTCATAACCATGGTGGATACTGTGGATAAGGAGCCATTGGAGTACATGAATTTCGATAAAGTTTTAGCTGCGATTGAATTTCCTAAGTTGGTAAAGAATATATTTGAGCTTTTGTTCATGACCGGTAGAACTTCGATATTCGATATAGCTGGACAGTTGAACATGGATCGAAACGTGGCTAAAAACAACATCAAGAGTCTAGAAAGTGAAGGTCTAGTAAAAAGGGAGAAAGACATATACTATAAGATAAATAAAGATAAACTGAAAAAGATGGCTGAAGATTTATCGGTTGATTGAGGGGTGAAATCAGAAACGTCTGTGAGTGTGTCAGGACTTTTCCTCTATCAGATCACCGATTGTTAGCCCATCCGATCCCTCAGACCTTTTGGTAGAAGTGCTTTCTATCTTTTCCATCAACTCGATATTCAACGTGTTTTCTAACTTATTTCTCAGATCATCACTCGGTCTCATATCGCTTCTCTCGAGTTTTGCGATGACGGACTTTTTCTCGTTTAACTTTTTAGCTAGCTCTTCCTGCGTGAAGTCCTTTTCTATCCTCCCGCGTTCTATCCTCTCAGAGTAATCTAGTGCAAGCTCTTTTTTATCTCCCTTGTCTAGACCGGTTGTTTGACCTGTCCTTTTCTTATCTTTTATCCTCTGTAGGATTTCTTTTTGGGAGGAATCAGATTTATCGCCTGAAAATATCTCTTTTCCGTAGCTTTTACAGGATTCACACACTTCTATCTCAGAGTTATCTATACTTACCGTTGTAGTGTGAGACGTTTCCTTGCCGCAGATCTCGCAGTTCATACAACACACCCGCAATTCTCGTACTTTTTCACTCGATTACTAAATCAGTCAAATGATTTAAAGATTGCCTATCTTTTCTTATATTTTCCTATGATTTGATAATTTTCATTGAGAAAACTTTTATATCCCTACTCTAATTACAGGGACGATTAAGGTAGTCTGAAAATCGAGAATGATATGGCGTGATATTCATGGCTTCAGAAGATAAGTCTAAAGAAGATGCGGGAGATTGGTTCGACGAATTAGATGCCGAATTAGAAGAGAAAACATCGGAAGTATTTAGAGACCTAGGAGAGCGGAATTCCAAGATGGCGGAGCTCAATCGACAATTCGTGAAGGACTTCTGGCGCATATGGATAAGGTTTGAAAAATTGAACGTGCATTTCAGCATGAAGCCTGATCACAGTTCTTTTGCTCGATTTAACGAATTCCCGGAAGATTGGGAGCTCAGAGAGGATTTTGACTTTTCCAACTTGAATAAAATTGAATTGATGGACAAGACCCAAGAAGACAACAGAACCGGAGATAGCATTGTACTCGAGTATTATTCTGAGGAGGACACTTTGAAGATAGGACTTTTCTTCGAATACTGCGAGGGGGAACAATATTACAAATACAGCGGTTGGAAGAGGATATTTGCAAGATACTCGCTTTTCGACGCCGAATTCCCCCTTGATGACGACAAGATGGACGAGTTCCATAATAAATTGAAGAGCGTCGTCAAAAGATGGTACGAATCACATCTGAAGCGGGATAGAGACATAGTCCTCCAATATATCGAAGATGAGTTTGAGAAGATAGAGGAATATCCCGAGTAAAAATACCTTTTTTCCACCTTATATTTAGTTGGCTTTGTTCATAGAATGCTACCTTTCATCAAGTAGAGTGATCGTTTTTAATCGAAAAATTTTATATCATGATGAAGGTATTATCAAAATAGATGAGACAAAAAGTCAACAGTCTTGAAGTTTTCACGCTTAGGAGGAGATTTAGAAGAACCTGTGTCGCTTCTAAAAATATACCAAGCTTTTGAAAAGTAATCATCCATAAAAAACAGGATGCTAAGATAAAGATGAGTGATGGAAAACAAAGTAAAGATGAATCAATCGACGAGTTAACCCAGATATCCGAGATAGAAGCCGAAAGAGCCAAAGAGCTCTGCGAAAATGGTTGTGAATCAATAGATGATCTCATAGACGAAGGGATTGAAGGACTGGTAGATAACTACCAATTTGAGGAAAAAAGGGCATCTGAAATATTTAAAGAGGCTAAAGAACTGGAAAAAAAGAGGGTTGAGGAAGAGGAGGGAGGAGAAGTAGGTGAATTGCTAGATGAGATCGATGAGCTCGAGCAGTCCCTACCAGATTCGGATACCTCTGAAGAAGAAAAAGAATCTAGCGAAGAGAAAAAAGACGAAAAAGAAGGCAAGGGAGATCTGTCAACCCAGATCGAGGAACTCGAGAAAGCACTTTCGGAGTCAGATATCGCGGAAGAATCGATAGAAAAAGAGATCGTAGAAAGAAAAAAAGAGAAAGAAAAATTGGAAAAGGAACTAGAAGAGTTGAAAAAAGAGAGAGACAAGGTCGAAGAAAGGGTTGAGGAATCTTCTGATCAGATATCTAGTCTAAAGGAGAAAAGAGATGAACTTGAAGGAGAAATAGATGACCTAGAAGAGAAAAAAGAAAAATTGGAAGAAGTCAAGGAAGAACTCAATGACATAGAGAAAGAGATCGACGAAAAGAAAGAGGAAAAAGAAAGTCTAGAGGAAGAACTCGAAAATTTGAAAGAGGAAAGAGAAGCTCTAGAAGAGAGGGAAAAAGAGTTAGAAAATTACGAAGAAGAATTGGAAGAGAAAAAGAAAAAAATTAGCGAAAAGGAAAAAGAACTAGAAGATAAAAAAAGTGAACTCGATGAACACGAAAGTGAACTTGAAGAACTAAAAAGCGAAAAAGAGGAGCTTGAAGATGAAATAGATGAACTGGAAACTACAAAAGATGACCTAGAAGAACTCGAAGAAGAAAAGGAAAATTTGGAAGACGAAATCGAAAGCCTGAAAGAAAGTAAGGAAAGATTGGCGGAAAAAGAAGACCAACTTGAAGAGTATGAAAATGAACTGGAGAAGAAAAAGGAAAAAATAAGCGAAAAAGAAAAAGAACTAGATGACAAAAAAAACGAAATCGATGATTACGAAAGCGAGCTTGAAGAACTAAAAGATGAAAAACAACAGCTCGAAGATGACGTCAATCAATTCTCTGAGCAGATCTCCGACCTAGAAGACGAAAAAGAGGAGCTTGAAGATAAAATAGATGAACTGGAAACTACAAAAGATGATCTAGAAGAACTCGAAGAAGAGAAGGAAAATTTGGAAGACGAAATCGAAAGCCTGAAAGAAAGTAAGGAAAGACTGGCTGAAAAAGAAGATCAACTGGAAGAGTACGAAGGTAAATTAGAGGAGAAAAAAAGTGAACTTAATGAACTAAAAGAGGAAAAACAACAGCTCAAAGACGACGTCAACCAATTCCATGAGGAGATTTCTAAGCTGGAAGACGAAAAGGAAGAACTTGAAAAGGAGGTCAACGAAAGGAAAGAAGAAAAAGAAAGTTTGAAAGAAGAACTAGAAAGCAAGGAAGACCAAAAAGATAAGTTAGAACGTCAGGAAAAAAAATTGAAAGAATATAATCAGAAATTAAAAGATAAAAAGGAGAAAATAAGCGAAAAAGAAAAAGAACTGGAAGATAAAAAAAGCGAACTAGAGGAACACGAAAATGAACTACAAGAACTAAAAGAGGAAAAACAACAGCTCAAAGGCGAGATCAACCAATTTTCTGGACGGGTATCTGATCTGGAAGAGAAAAAAGAAGGACTTGAAGACAAAATAGAGGAACTAGAAAGGAAAAAAGAAGAGTTAGAAGGACTCGATGAGAAACTCCAGCAGATAGAAAAGAAGATCGATGAAAAAACAGAAGAGAAGAAAAACCTAGAAGAAGAATTAAAGGATCTGAAAGAGCAGAAAAAGAGATTAAAAGAACGGAAAAAAGAACTGGAAGAATATGAAGAAGAGTTGGAAGATAAAGAGGAAAAAATAAACGAAAAAGAAAAGGAACTAGAGGGGAAAAGAGAGAAGATCGAGCACCGAGTCGAAGAATTAGAGAAGAATAAAACCAAACTTGAGAAGAAAAAAGAGCGACTAGAGGAAAAGAAGGAGGAACTGGATAAGAAAGAGGGTGAGTTAAAAAAGGAAGAAAAAAGGCTAGGATCGTGGGAAGATGAGCTTGCAGATAAAAAAAAGAAGTTAGATGAAAAGGAAAAAAAACTAGGAGAGGAAAAAGAAAATCTTAAAGGAAAAGGAAACAGGCTAGATCTGTGGGAGGTCAAACTCGAAGGGTGGGAAAAGCAGTTGGAAGATAGGTTAGAAAAAATAAAGGAGAAAGAAGAAGAGATCGAAACTCGAGAGGAAACCCTCACATCAACAGAAGAGGAATTGGAAGAGAAAGATGGAAAACTTCAGGACAAGGAAAAAGAACTCCAGTCTAAAGAGGATTCTCTAGAGAACTTAAAGAAAAATCTGGAAGAAAAAGAAGAGAGGCTGGAAAAAAGGAAAGAATCCCTAGAAGAGTTAGAAGATGAACTTGAAGAAAAAGAGGATGACTTGGAGAATTTCGAGGAAAAACTTGAAAACAAGAAGAAAGAACAGGACATAAGAGAGGTGAAATTAGAAGGGTGGGAAAGCCAGCTGGAAGAAAGGGATAATAACCTATCGGAAAAAGCTGATGCCCTAGAGGGGGAAGAAGAAGAACTTGAAGAAACTAGAGTGCAGCTATCCCAAAAAGAAGAGGAACTTGATGAGTTAGAGAGTGAACTGAGAGATAAAGAAAAATCATTAGAGGATTTAGAAGAAGAGCTAGAAGAGCGGAAAGAAAGATTGGAAAATTACGATAAAGAGCTACAAGAGAAAGAGGGCGAATTGGAAGAACGGGAGGAACTATTGGACGAAAAAGAGGAAAAATTGGAAAACAAGGAGGATGAACTAGAAAATTGGGATGGAGAGCTGAAGGAGAAAAAAGAAAATCTAGATGAACTGAAAAACGAGCTGGACGAGAGAGAAAAAGAAATAGAAAGCGAGAATCAGAAACTCCAGGAGAGGGAAGAAGAGCTCGATAAATTAGAGGATGGGTTGGAGTCTAGAGAGGAGGAATTGAATAGCTTTGAAGAAGAGCTAGACGGGAGAGAAGAGGAATTAAAAACCTGGAAATCTGAACTGGAAGAGAGAGAAGGAAAGCAGGAAGAATTTGAAGAAGAATTAGAAAAACGGGAGAGACGGTTGATAGAACAGCAGAAAAATCTCGACCTCCAGGAAGTCAAATTGGAGGGATGGGAATCTACTCTAGATGAAAGAGAAAATTCCTTGGACCAAAGAGAAGCAGAGTTAAAGGAAAGAAAAAACGACCTTATCGAAACTAAAGATGAAGTCAACCAGAGAAAGAAAGAGCTGGATGAATATAGTGATGAACTAGAAGAAAAAGAGGAATCTTTGGAAGAATTTGAAGAGACATTGGGTGAACGTGAGAGAGAACTTGACGAGAGCCAAAAATCCATCGAAAAAAAGGAGTCTGAATTGAGCCAAAGGGAAGAGGAACTCGATGATTTGAAAGAAAAATTGGACACAAGGAGAGAAGATATTTCAGAAAAAGAAGATGAGTTACAAAGCTGGGAAAGCGAGCTGGAAGATAAGGAAGCCTCCCTAAAAGAAAAAGAAAGCAAATTAAATAGAAAAGAAAAAGAGATCGAAGAAGAAAAAAGCGTGCTTGATGAGCGGAAAGAGAAGTTGGAAGAAATAAAAGATGATCTAGATGGTCGAGAAAAGGAGTTGGACGAGGTCGAGAAAAAATTAGAGAAAAGGGACGGAGAATTGAGATCTTGGGAGGAAGAGTTAGAAGAAAGGGAAAAAATACTCGATAAGGAGAGAAACGATCTTGAGGAAATGAGAGACGAATTGGAAAGAAAAGAAAAGAGACTACAGGATAAAGAGAACGAGGTCGACTTTAGAGAAGTTAAGGTCGAGGGTTGGGAACGGGAGATGGAACAGAGAGCGCAAAAACTCTCTGACAAATCAAAAAGTCTAGACGAAAGGGAAGAGATATTGGCCAAAACTAAAAATGACCTCGATAAAAGAGAGGAAGAACTTTTAGACCTTGAAGAAGAATTCAGAGAGAAGCAAAAGTCCTTAGAAGCCTTTGAAGAAAAACTTCAGAAGAATGAAACCGAACTCGAGGATTATAGAAGCCGATTGGAAAGAAAAGAGGCTGAGATCAAGGAGAAGGATAGAAATCTAGATCAACGTGAGAAAGAGATCGATTCCTGGAGAGAGGACTTGGAAGAAAGGGAAGAAAAAATAGAGGAAAAATCTGATGAACTGGATGAAAGGATGGAAAGCCTGAATAAAAAGGAAGATGAATTGACAGAGATGAAGGAAGAGTTAGAAGAAAGAGAAAAGAGTTTAGAAGAGGAAAGAGAAAAAATAAGGAAAGACGGGGAAGAATTAGAAAAGGAAAAAAGCAGGATATCCGAGATGGAAGCGGATTTAGAATCTGAAAAGGAAAAGGTAGAAGAAAAGAAAGCCGAGCTAAAGAGGGAGGAAAAAGAACTCAAAGAGAGAAAACAAGAGGTTAAGATGAAAAAGGAGGAACTGCTCGAAGTCTCAGAAGATACGGAGGAGAAAGCGAAAAAGATCTGGGAGCATTTCCAGAATGATGAAAAAATAGACGTGAATATGAAGGAACTGAACAAACAGTTGATAAGAGACTTTATTAGGATATGGAGCAGGTTCCAAAAAGCCGATGCCCACATAGGGATGCATCCTGAGCCGAGCTCTTTCGCTGAGTTCATCAGCTTCCCCGAGGATTGGAAGTTCAAAGACGAATTCGATTTCTCTAAATTGAAGATGATCAGGTTGACCAAGAAAACCCAATATGAAAATGGAGCTGAAGATGGTTTAATTTTAGATTACCATCTTGACAGTGATAAAGATCTTGTTATGGAATTATTTTTCGAATATTGTGAAGAGAACACATACTCACGATCTTGGGGATGGGGGCGAAGCGTGACTAGATATTCTCTGTTTTCTGAAAAGCTCCCCCTTGAAGACGATAGGATGGGGGTATTCCATGAAGAATTAAAGGATTTTGTTAAAAAATGGTACGAATCTCATCTGACAAAGCATAGGGATCTGATACTCGATTACGTAGAGGACGAATACGAGAGGGTGGAAAGTCGCCTTGAGTAGAAAAAATGCAATAATACCGAAAGCAACTTTCACTTACCCCTCCCCTGCTAAATATTAAATAAGAGCGGCTCCTCTACTAATAGCGGTCCAAAAAACAAGACGGACCATGAAGTGATAAAATGCAAGAAAAAGAAAAATTCGCGCCCCACATAGAAGATATAAACCGGGCGTTAAACGGAAAGTTGAGCGAAGATCAGATCGAAGAGGAACTCCGTACCTATACGGAAAGATACGGAGTGCCCTTGGGAAGTGCAAAAAGATCTATCGTCAAGAAGTACGAGGGAGATCCTCAGGAACTCTATGTCAGTACAGAGAAAGCTATAGAGGATATAGAGGGTAACGAACAGGGTCTTAACCTCAAATGCAGGATCGTCTCGATAAACGAGAAAGAGATCGAAGTCGACGAGGAACCGAAGCAGATATGGTACGGTATACTCGGAGACGAGACTGGGACAATCCCTTTCACGCTTTGGGAAGAACCGTCTATCGAACTGGATAAAGGAGATACTATTAAGATAGAGAACGGCTACGCTAACACATGGAACGAGAAACCGCAGGTGAACATCGGTTCCAAGGCGAGCATAAAGGAAATAGAAAGCGAAGAGGTACCAGATTTCGATAGAGAACCGCAGAAGCTGGATCTGAAAGATATCAGGGAGAACATGAGGAACCTCGATGTGACCGCGAGAGTAACGTCCATCGAGAAGAAGATAGTTAACGGTCAGGATGACGAGGAAAAAGAACTCTATTCTGGTATCATTGCGGACGAATCAGGAAAGGCACAGTTCAGCGCGTGGCACGACTTCGGTATAGAACAGGACGACGTGATCAGAGTTAAAGGCGGTTATGTAAGATCCTGGAGAGGTATACCTCAGTACAGCTTCGACGATAGTGCCGAAGTTGAGTTTTTAGATGACGACGAGTTACCCCCTTCCGAGGAGCTTGATGAGATTTCAGTTTACACCATCTCCGACCTCGCTAAAAGAGGCGGGGCCGTAGACGCTATAGTTGACGCGGTAATGATCGATATAAAGAGCGGCAGCGGTCTCATATTTAGATGCCCCGAGTGTAGAAGAGTTATACAGAAAGGGGCATGCAGGGTACATGGAAAAGTCGACGGTGAACCGGATCTAAGGGTCAAAGGCATCCTGGATGACGGAACAGGCGCATTGACGGTGGTAATCAATAAAGAATTGACGGAAGAAGTGCTCGGTTATGACCTTGAGGAAGCCATGGATGCAGCAAAAGACGCCATGAATCAAGAAGTGATCAGAGATGAAGTGGAAGAGAAGTTGATCGCTCAGCCGTTGCGAGTCAAAGGCAACATCACCAGCGATGACTACGGATTGATGCTGATAGCGGACGAAGTCGACTACAAGAGTATAGACGTGGAAGAAGAAGCTAGAAAGATGTTAGATGAGGTGAGAGTATGAGGGTAAACACCACTCCCTCATCCTTTTTATCGTTAAAATCAAACAGGAGGTTTTAAGATGAGTATGATAAATAGAGAAGTAGCTTGGAGAGTGTTCGCTAGAGAGTTCAACGACTCTGACCTGATGTTAGAAGGGGACGAGGAAAGAGCCCCGAGCTACTTGGTAACGCCGTTAGGAGCCAAGATTAATCGGATATATCTAGTAGGTGTTTTGACAGAATGTGAAAACATAGGGACGGAGGAAGAACCCATGTGGCGAGCAAGGATTACCGATCCTACCGGAACTTTCTTCGTGTCGGCCGGTCAGTATCAACCCGGTGTAGCGACTGCCTTGGCAAACATGGAGCCTCCTCTTTTTGTGTCTGTGGTCGGAAAGGCCAGCACGTATCAACCTGACGAGGAGACTTTCCTGACCTCTATAAGGGCGGAGATGATCAAAGAAGTAGATGAGGAACAGCGTGATATCTGGATATTGGAAGCGGCGAGATCCTTAAAAGATAGACTAGAGATCGGCATAGAGGCTTCTAAGATGGAAGAGGTATCCGTAGAAGAACTGGTCGATCTCGGTTTTGAAGAAAAATTGGCGGAAGGTTTCAAAAAGGCGTCGGAGCACTACGAATCATCCTCTTTTGAGAATTACGAGCGGATGCTGGAGGATTCACTTAGATACGTTCTCCCAGAATACGAGAGTCAATCCATTGAAGATATAGAGAAGGAGGAGAAAGAAGACGAAGATAGAGACGAGGAACTCGAAGAATTGATAATCGGCATCGTTTCAGACATCGAAGAAAAAGAGGATCTAGAAAACGGTGTGGAATACGAGAGGGTAAAAAGTGAAGTCATGGACGAGGAAGATATCAATCAGGATAAATTTGAAGAAGTAGTGAACGACCTGAGATCCGACGGAAGGCTCTACGAACCCGTTTTAGGGAACTTAAAAGTGATCGGGTAGCCTCTTCAACTTTTTTCTTCTCCCTCTTCGTCCTTTTCATTTTCCTTCTGTTCGCTTATCGCCTCTTTCATCTTAAGGTCTCCCTCTACAACTTTTTTGGCGAGATCCTTTGAGATGGTTATATCTCCACTCTCTATCCGGCTCCTTCTCTGCATCTCCCTCATCTCGCCTTCTGTCGCGTTGACATCATAATCCCCTAAAGCCAATTCACCTTCACTGAGAGCGATCTTTTTAGCCGCCTCTATATCGGGAGAATCGGTCAGTTTTGTGGTGCCCTCTTCATTCACGATCTCTATCCTCACCGCTAGCCCCTCTAGGGAATTTATAGTCCTGTTCCGGTTGGTTTTATCCCCGTGGCCTATCCTGATAGTCATCCTCTGGAAATCGTAACCCTCTATGAACCCTTCGACTTTCTTTCTCACCTCTTCAGGTGACTCCGCATGCAGGGTCTCTAGAACCTTCCCGTCACCTACGAGAGCTATCCCTGGTTGGGTTCCCGGATCGATGCCTACGATCATGCTTTGATATGATAATTTTCCCTTTATCATGGAAAGCGCTTTTCGAACACCTTTCCTTATATCGTCGTCAACAGCTACTACATTCTGAAAATCTATCCCTTCGGCTTCATGCTCAGTGGTTAAGATAACCTCGACATTAGAGGGAACGGGATCGGAAGGGGATAAACTGATAAACGGGATGTTCCTCTGTTTCAACTCCCTTACCATCTCGTAGTAGAATTCGAAATTCTCCGTCGCTATCGCTAGTATCTTCACAGATATAGAAATATGTTAAGGAATATAGAGTTTTTGAATTTAGAAAAAAGAAAAAGGGTTTAGCTGAGGTCCACATCTGGAGCGTCTTCTATGTATCCCGCTTCCATCATGTGTTGGGTTTTATCCCTGCTGGACTGGATAGCTTTCTCAGCTTTCTCTCGCAGCTGCTCTTCTGAGAGATCTTTTTTCGCCAGCCCCTGTTCTATTGCTTTTCGACCAACACGAACAGCCTGCCGGATGTAGACTTCCGTATTTTCCATAGTAGGAACGAGGCTTTCCTCGTCAAGTCCTTTCTCTTCCGCCACTTCGGCGATGGCATAAGCGGCCTCGATGTGCATTTCGTCACTTATGGTTTCTGCCCTGACGTCTAGGGTGCCTCTGAAAATGCCCGGGAAGCCTATCGAATTGTTCACCTGGTTGGGGAAGTCTGAACGGCCGGTACCTACGATCCTAACCCCGGCGTCTTTAGCATCCCAGGGCCAAATTTCAGGTATAGGATTGGCCTCAGCGAAGAGTATACCGTCGTCGTTCATCCCCCCTAACCATTCTTTTTTGATCGTATCAGGACCAGGAGCCGAGGCAGCGACCACAACATCTTTACCTTCTATCAACTCGGGAATGCCACCTTCTTTTTCTTCCTTGTTCGTCTTCTGGGCGAATTTCCACTTTTCAGGCGTAGTTTCTTCATCTAGATCCTCTCTCCCGGGGTGCAGAAGACCTGTCGAATCACAGAGATACAGGTTCTCCTCAGGTAATCCCGCCTTGAGGAGTGTTCTCGCTAGACAGAGGTTGGCGGCACCAGCACCTATTAGTCCGACTTCCACTTTGTCTAATTCTTTATCTACAACTTTCAGTCCGTTGATTATGCCTGCTAGGGTGATCGCCGCGGTTCCCTGCTGGTCGTCGTGCCATACGGGTATGTCCAATTCCTCTCTAAGTCTATCTAGAACCTCGAAACACTTGGGTGTAGCTATATCTTCTAGATTGATACCGCCGAAGGAAGGAGCTATCCACTTGACCGCTTGAACTATCTCATCGGGTTCGTGTGCATTTAAACAAATCGGGAAGGCATCTACTCCCCCTAGGTATTTGAACAATAAACCTTTACCTTCCATCACGGGCATCCCTGCTTCAGGTCCTATATCTCCAAGACCTAGGACTCTACTTCCATCGCTGACTACAGCTACGTTATTCCATTTGTTCGTATGTTCATACACCATCTCGGGATTTTTAGATATGTCTTCACACGGTTCTGCTACTCCCGGGGTGTACCAAACTCCGAAGTCGTCGAAACTTTTGATCTGTACCTTTGGAGATACATCTATCTTTCCCCTGTAGAATGGATGCCACTCCATGGCTTTCTTAGCCGGTTCCTTCGCCTTTTCCAATAATTCTTCCTTGGTGACCTTTTCTTTTTCTCCCATTTTATCCTCATAATTGGGAGGGAAATAGGGTATAAATAAATAATGGAAAGAACAGAGAAAGGATTTGTGAGATTTCAGATGACAACTCAGCGCCAAGTGACTTCCACTTCGTCGGTCCTGAATTTTTGCTTGATATGGCTATCTTCTACAGGGGTAGAGATGCCCGACTCGTGCATCAGATAGCCCGTCCAGGCTATCATAGCGGCGTTGTCGACACAGAATTCAGGTTCAGGCACGTGATAGCTTGCGTCCCTCTCTTCCGTCATCTTTTCGATCATCTCCTGGAGTCTTTTGTTTTGGACAACTCCGCCGCCTAAGAGGACTTCCTCTCTCTTCGTATGTGCCAATGCGCGCTCAGTGACTTCCGTCAACATGGCAAAAGTCGTCTCCTGGAGTGAAAAGCATATATCTTCTAAAGGAGCATCTTTATTCAATGCGGAAGTCATTATACCGGAAAATTCTACGTCCATCCCTTTTACGCTGTAGGGAAGATCTAGTAATTTTTCGCCTTTTTTTGCCTTCTCCTCTATAGTGGGGCCCGCAGGAAAAGGCATATCCCTTTCTCGGCCGAACTTATCAAGCATATTACCGAGACCTATATCCAGCGTTTCTCCGAAGACCCTGTACCTCCCCTTTTTGAAGGCGATCACCTGAGTGTTTCCACCGGAAGCGTACAGCAGGACCGGATTTTGTGCTCTAGTACTCAACCTTCCTATCTCAAGGTGCGCTATACAGTGGTTCACACCGACTAACGGTACCTCAAGAGACAATGACAGACTCCTAGCCGCTGTAGCTACAGTGCGGAGACAGGGGCCTAAACCGGGCCCTTGGGAAAATGCTACTAGCTCGATGTCACTTTTCTTTATACCAGCTTCATCCACCGAGTCTTCGAGAAGTTGAACGATCTCCGCAGCATGGTGGTTAGCTGCTTCCCGTGGGTGTATCCCCTCCTTCTCCTTGTAAGTCTTAAAAACATTTGAAAGTACTTCGCCCTCCCCACTAATTACACTGGCACCAACAGTATGGGCCGTCCCTTCAATTCCTAAAACTAACATAGAATTAGAAGATTAAACCTTTATATTTCTAGACCTAGATAAAGAAGGATTTAGTCCGAACTGAGTATTCTGTAAACGCCGGTGCCACAGTCCGGGCATTCGCCTTTCATCGCCGGCCTTCCGTTCTTCATCTCAGTCTTTTCTGCATTTTTTATCTCCACTTTCTCGCCGCATTTTACACAATATGCTTTAGCCATGATTTTCACTTCGGACATACAAGTAAACAGAGGTATTAATATTTTGCTTCCTTAAAAAGGAAGGGGTGTCAGGTGACCGATGTAAGCCCCTTTCTGTTTGGTATCAGCCGACATTCACCTGCGCGTCCTACCTGCCGGTCCCGGAAAAGTCATCCCGGCTTTTTTGGACTTGCTCCAGTGGGGTAAAGTGGCCGTTTCATCGCTCCCTCTAGTTCTCAGCTCCGCAGATTAACTCACCTCCCTTGCGAGAGGTTTCGCACGCTTCACAGCTCTCTAGAGGACGTGTCGTTTCTGCGCCCTGAACCGTGGCTCTCACCACACCAGCTTGCACTGATCCACCTTTCCTGTGGAGAGGGGACTTTCCTCAGGTTGCGACCCGTCAGTCAGCCACGGTCTCCTGACAGTATATGGATTGTAAGAGGTTGATATTTAACTTTTCCTTCTGAAAATTTTTCATCCTGCAGTCTTCACATCAGGAGGGCGAGAGGCTTTCAATACCCATCTACCTTCCGTGTTCTCGTATCTCCACTCACCTTTCACTACGGCGGGCTTTCCGAGTATGTCCCCTTCTTCCTCCCATGGCCTCATTGTACAGGTGAGCTCATACCTATCTTCACCCTCATCAATACTCGAAAGAATCAACTCAGTTTGCTGAGACGAGTTCTTCTTCTCAACCACGTCCCCTCTAACTTTCAGTTCCATACCTTCATACCATCTAGGGTCCTCGAGGAGAGAAGAAATTTTGGTAAAACTACTGTGCGCCTTTTCTAAAACTGATAGATAGCCGAGTTCATCCACTCTAAGATTCAGGTCACCCTCATATTCTTCTAAAACCCCTTCCACCTCTACGACGGCTCCAGCCTTCAGGTCTCTTTTATCTTCCTCCTGAACCCTCTCGATTTCTTTGTCAACAGCTACGGTCAGTGATTTCTGGTGGTCCTCCTCCTTTAGTTCCAACAGAACTGTATTTGGTAACCTGGTTATCCCGGAAACCGTACCTTCAGTGACTACTCGGGAACCTATCATGCCTTCATCGATCTCCGATATATTGGCCCGGACGGTGGACCGCTGGGATGACAACAGATACAGGGCGGATATCCCGCAGATGGATATTACCACGGCGAGCGTCAAAAGTTGTTCTCTCGTCAACATCTGAGGATCTCCTCCATCGTATCATATCATGGTCTCTATCTTTTTTTCGAGTTCCTCCGCTGTGATGTCAGAAAGAGATATCTTGGTCGTTCTTCCCGACCCGTCCGCAAATGTCCTAGTATTCAATATCCCTTCGTCGGAGAGGGACTGCAGATAGTTCCAAAATTGAGTGTGACCTAGTTTCTTATTATCCTTTTCTTCACAAACCACCTTATATATCTCCTCTATATCACCCGTAGTGGTATAGGTGGTATTTTTTAAAGCTCTAGTCGCCGCAAGCAGTATCATCTTCTCCTGTTCCTTGAGATCCCTCAGTTTCCTCTCGGTTATATGGGGATTGACTTCAGCTTTCGCCGACCTTACATCCTCCGTTGTGACCTCATTTTTCCCGTTCATCTCAGCGATCAGGCACGATTTCTCCAGCAGCTCTATCCCAAACCTAGCGTCTCCTCTTCCGTCTCCACCTTTGCCGGAAACGTCGGACAAAAGCCGTATCTTTTCCTCGTCTATCGAGCCGGGATGTAGTGCGATTTCGACCCTCTGTTGGAGTATCGGTAAGAGCTCTTCATTTGTGTACTTGGGAAACTTCACTCGATTGCTTCTTTTAAATGAACTTCTCGCGCTTTCCTCTAGAAGTTGAAATGCGTTCTTTTGGGATATGAGCAGGATAGATATATTTCCTGCAGGTTTTAACCTCTCTTCATCGAACCTCGAGAGCAAGTAGATCAGATCCGACCCGTTATTTTGGATGAGATAATCCACCTCGTCCAGTACGATGATAAGATGGAGATTTTTCTCCTCTATCTTTTTCTTTATGACCTCCATCATCTCCTCTGTAGAGAAGCCCCTATCCGGAAAGCCTTTATCGAAGTGATGGACAACTTTCCACATCACTGAGCTGTCCTTTTTCCTTCTCCTGCAGTTCACGAAAACATAATCTATCGTTTTTCCTTTATCTTTAGCCCAATCTTCGAAATCCATACAAAATCTTTTGGCGGTTGCTGTCTTTCCTGTGCCGACTGGGCCGTGAAGGAATACGTTCTGAGATACGTCCGAAGAAACGATCCCTCTGAACAAACCGAAGAGTTTCTGCATCTGGTCTTCTCTATTTGGAAGGTCTTCAGGTATATAGTCGAACGATAGTTTTTCTTGATCTTTGATTATCTTTCCAGTAGATCCTTCAAAGTTCATGATAGCTCACTTCGCTTTGGTTGACTATCTACATCTAAAACAATTATAAAATTATACCGTTAGATCGGCCTCACAGACTTCACAGGATTCCGCACCTTTATCGTTCATATGTTGACAGATAGGACACTCTATCTTATCTTTTTCCTCATCTCTCTCCTTATCTACATTTTCCTCCTCGATATCGTCTTTTTTGGAGTTGATGCTCTCTAGTCCTTCCTGGATATTTTTACTCAAGTCTTCTACCTCGCTCATGTCTCTCTCCTCTTCTTCTAATTCTCTTTCAGCCTTTATTTTTTCCTGTTCCATCTCTTCTTTAGAACGTGGTAAGACCGATTCCTTAATGGTTACGTGTTCTCCTGTACTTAGTGAACCCACATATTCCACACTACCTTTCACGTCGACGCCGTCCGCTAGGGTTACGCTTCCTCCTGCAGAGATATCCATGACTTCTGAGCTCTTACCTATATCCAGTTCGGAATCACTCTCTAAGGCTCTCGCGCTGACTTCCTCTCCCATCTGAATTTTTTTAGCGCTTATCAATCCTTTAATCTCGCTGTTGTCCCCTATCTTCACTTCCCCTAGAGGGGATATCACATCTCCATCTACTTCGGTGTTTGCTCCCAGCCTTATATCCCCACCGGCCTCCACAGATCCTCTTATCCTGACATTCTCTTCGCCTTCTATCATACCGCTGCATTCTATGCTTCCAGAGACAACTGTATCGGGTGAAAGGGCGATGTCCGTACCAGATAATACCGGACCGTTGTTGGACCCTTCTCCTTTATTCTTCATCTTCCTCATCAGATTTTCGTTCTCCCGGTTCAGCTCTTCCACCTGTTTTTCTAACTCCTGATTTTCATTCTCCAACTCCTGGATTATCTTGTCTTTCCCCGGGTCCTCTTCTTTCTTTAACTCCTCTTCCATCTCTTCGATCCTTCTTTCTTTCTCCTCCAGCATCTTCTTCTTTTTGTCCTGTATTGCTCTATTCTCCCCTTCCAACTGCTCGATCTCCTCTTCAAGGCTCTCCTTCTCCTCCCTCAACCGACGTATCTGATCGCGATATTTCTTGAGCTTTGTACGGATATAATCTTTCTCATCATCCATAATCTGCACTTCCACATTGATTTTTTTAAAGGTTTCTATAATATACAATGTTGTCTTACATTATTTAAGATTTGTTTTGACTGAAAAAGGCAGAGGTTACAGTTCTTTTTCCAAGGTCTCGCTTAAGATGTCCACCACTCCCTCCATCCTCTCTTCCTCTATTAAACCTATCAGAGCTCCTCTTTTAGAGAGGCGTTTTATGTTCTTCGCCATCACCTTTTCTCTATGGTTTTCCAGCTCCTGAAAGCCGGTCAGCTTGTTTATAATCTTGTCCCACTTTAGGGCGAATTCCTCAGGGGTTTCGGCATCCACATTTTTTCTCCGCAGGGTTTTTTCTCTCAAAGCCTGTCTAAGCCACTGTGTTCCGGTGACGTGATCGCAGTAGGCCATGGTGTAGTGTTCTTCATCCATGTCAAAAGCTTCTATATCTATATCACGTTCTTTACAATAATCGAGAAAAAAGGTATAGGAGGGTGGGGGTAAACTCACTTCGCCGAATTGACTCAGTTTTTCGGCATATATCCTTTCTGGGGTGGACGGTTCAACTTCTATCTCGTCGTCCGCACCGCTTTTTTCTACAAAATCTTTCAACCCCTTGACCTCTTCCTTCGAGATCGGGAGTCCTCCCACATCGAAATCCGGTTTTAATCGCTCTATATCCTCTTTCAATCTATCTCCTTCAGAAACCAGCCCCTTTACCACACCTAAAAGATAGACTTCAGAACCATCAATATTTAATTTGTATTTGCTCATTTTCTATCATCCAAAAGTTCTGTCACCTTTTCTCTATCCTTTATTTTCGACAGTTCCTTCTTCTCTATTAGCGGTATGCCTTCTATGTTACTCCTGCTGTAACTTTTCCGCAGGAATATGACCGAGTCTTTTTCGGCGATGTTCGACAGATTCGAAACCACCTTAGCTTTTTCCTTTAAGTCCTTGTTTTCTTGAGAACTGATGCCGCTGATAAGGACCGTCTCGTCGTCTTCAGTTATAGCTTCAAACGGACACTTGCAGGTGGGAACTATCTTGTATCCTATCGACCTTAGAGATTTGAAGATGCTCCGTTCCAACCCGGAGTACTGGTCTAGTTCTACTGATTCCGAGTATTCCCTGTCTTCGGATTCCGTTTCCTCTTTTTCGAAGGGGTTGATAGGGAGTATGAGATCCTCTCCCAAAAATTCTTCCAGCTTCAAAGCCACATCCAAATCGGCACCCATGCCGTTCTCGTACTTCTGTATGGACTTGCGAGAGACTCCTGCGACTTCTGCAAGTCTGCTGAGCGAGATCTTCTTTTCCTTCCTCGCTTCCTTTAAAATCTCTGAATCCATCTTCACGTAGAATCCACCCGGGGCAGAAAAGACATAAGGGGGTACGCCTTCCAAGACCATATCTTTCAAAGTGTCAGGGTTGAGCAATGGGATCCCGTTCCTCGAGTATACAACACCGGGCTTCAACTTTCTCTGTCCACCCACCAACGAGACGTAAAGAGGGGTGGCATCTATAGCTTCACAAAGTACTTTCATCTCCTTAGCATCTCCAGGGCGAGAGCTATCGGCGTTGACCGTGGCTCTGATGACGTATAGCTGTTCATCTTTCCTGGCGATTATATCGAATATCGTCCCGGGCTGATACTGTCTCTGGGATAGGTAAAACCCTCCTTTTGATAGAATTTCCCGGACTTCTTCTATCAGTTGAAGTCGGTTCATCAGTACTTTATTTAGTCTGAGGTTCTATATAAAGGTAAGGTCAGATTTAGTCAATCGCCCATCTCTTTTCCGAGAGTTTCCTTCCAAGATCTTCTTATCTCCTCTAAACTTAAATCTATCTTCTCTTTTTCGTTCACTTCGACTTTGACTTTACCTTTCACTTCGGAGACGGATCCTATCCTCTGGATTGGTACGGAGAAGTTTTTCTCGAATTCTTCAATATTTTTCTCCTCTACCTCCACGATCCACCTCGTGTTGCTCTCGGAGAAGAGGAATTTATCCGGTCGTAAATCCGTCTGTAGATCGACTTTTACACCTAGATCGCCGGCCAAACACATCTCCGCTAGAGCCACACCGAAACCGCCCAGAGATACATCGTGACAGCTCCTTATCAACCCTTTCGAGTGAGCACTCAACATCTCGTCTTTGCTCTTCTGTAGAATATTCACGTCGACTTGGGGCACCTTCCTGCTCGAGCAATCTTCCATCTGGTAGTACTCGGAACCTCCCATCTCTTCTTTTGTCTTTCCAACCAGGTAAAGGACGTTACCTTCCTCTTTCAGGTCCATGGTCTCCGCTTCTCTCACGTCATCTATCAGACCGCTGGCTAGTATGGAAGGCGTTGGCTTGACAGGTCCCTCTTCTGTCTCGTTGTAGAAACTGACGTTTCCCGAAACGAACGGTATCCCCATCGGTCTCGCGACCGCTTCTAGACCTTCCGCGACCCTTTCAAAGTCTCCGAGTCTTTCCGGCTTCTCAGGGTTGCCGAAATTAAGACAGTCCGCGAAGGAATGAGGTTCGGCTCCTACCGCAACCAGGTTGCGGACAGCTTCGTCAAGGACGGACATAGCCCCGGCCTTCGGATCTAAAGCAGTCAACTTCGGGATAACGTCCGTCGTGATCGCAACACCTTTGAACGAATCTTCGAGAGGTTTGATCAGAGAAGCATCTCCTGGACCTTGCTTTCCCAGTACGCCCTGTAAAGGCTTCAAAACAGTATTTTCTCTGACCTCGTGATCGTACTGCCTGATCACCCACTCCTTGCTGTTGATATTGTCTCTCTGGAGGAGTGTAAGAAGAACGTCCCCATAATCTTCGGGTTCTTCCGGCTCTTTCTCTTCTATCTTTCTTACATGCTCTACGGATTCTGTAGGTCTGCAGTATGTAGGTCCGCCAGTCTGAAATTCTAAGTCTAGATCCATTATCTTTTCATCTTCGTAGTAAACTTTCATCCTTTTCTCGTCGATAACCTTTCCTATCCTTGTCGCCTCAACGTCCCATTTTTCGCAGATTTGCATCACTTCTTCAACATCTTTCTCTTTGACGGCGTACATCATCCTTTCCTGGCTTTCAGAGACCCAGATCTCCCAGGGAGCCATGTCTTCTTCTTTGAGCGGAACTTTATCCAGTTGCACTTCCGCACCGTAACCCGCATCGAGACCCATCTCGCCGGCTACACAGGACAGTCCTCCACCGCCGAAGTCCTTCATACCTTGTAACAAACCTTTCCTGTTCAACTCCAAGCTCGTATGTATCAGTGGCTCCTTCGTTATCGGGTCGCCGACCTGTACCGCTCCGATATCTTCCTCTTCGGAATCTTCATGTAATTCGTCAGAAGCGAAAGTGACTCCATGGATTCCGTCTCTACCGGTCTTCCCTCCCGCCATGATGAAGACGTCGCCGGGTTCTTTGACCCTGCTGCGTATCAATTCCTCCTTTTTTGCTATCCCTACGCAGCCGACGTTGACGAGACAGTTAGAGGTATAACAATCGTCGAAGTAAACCATCCCCGCTACCGTAGGGATCCCGAGCCTGTTTCCGTAATCGCTTATGCCGTGGACCACGCCGTCGAAGAGATATCTTGGATGCTTGGTACCGGAAGGAAGATCATCATAGTCTATATCCAAAGGTCCGAAGAACAGCGGATCGACAAAAGCTAAAGGTTGAGCGCCCATACAGGTCACATCTCTAACGATGCCTCCTATCCCGGTAGCTGCTCCTCCATAAGGTTCTATGGCGGAGGGATGATTGTGACTCTCCAATGCGACAACGTAAGCGTGATCGTCGTCGAACTCTACCACGCCGGCGTCTTCTTCGACCACGTAGATGTTCTGGGGCGCCTCTATATCGAATACAGTATCTTTCAATATAGGTTTAGAGGATTTGTAGCAGCAGTGCTCGGACCAGGCCTGTCCTATGGCCTCCAACTCGAGGTCCGTGGGATTCCGCCCGATCTTTTCAAAATGTTCCTTCACCATCTTCATCTCGTCGAGACTCAGGCCGACCCCGCTTTCCCTGCTGATCTCTTCCAAGTCTTTTTCATCCGCATCTAGGACGTTCACTTCGTGCAGTTCGAAAGGAACTTCTCTCTCGATGTAATGTTTCATCATATCCCTCTAATCTGTTATCTCTATGTCGTAAGTTTGGATCACTGGATTCGCGAGCAGTTTCCTACACATCTCCTCTACTTCGTCTTTAGCGTCTTCTTTCGAGATATCATCTCCGAGGTCTATCTCGAAGATCTTGCCCGTTTCGACCTTCTCGACGTCCCAGCCCAGGAGTTTCAAAGTCTTCTTCGTGTTCATACCTTCTGGATCTGCGACGCCTTCTTTGAGCTCAATAACGACTTCAGCGACTACCATCTGACCACGGATGTAAATTGGAAGGTTGTTTAATAGGTTTTCTAATCCAAAATTTCGCATGTAGATATCTTCGATGAGAGTTAAATACACGCTCTATAATTATGTAGTGATGAGTCTCCCGCTAAAATGGATTATAGTTTTGGCCGTTTCACTCCTACCGTCTTTAGGATACTCGATCTACATAAGAAATATAGAGGAATATAAGAAAGAGCCCTGGAGATACGTCGCTCTGGCTTATCTGTGGGGTGCCGTCGCGGCGGGCATCTTCGTGCTCATCTCCTTTCTCATATACGGCCAGATAGAAAGGGAGCATGAGTACTTCCAGTTCTTCCGTTCTTTCTCCAATGCGTTCATAATAGTCATATTCTTCCCGCTCTTGGGTGAAGGTCTGAAGGCCGTAGGTTTGCTCTTAGTAAAAAAAGAGCTGGACGAGGTGGAGGACGGTCTCATACACGGAGCTATTCTAGGGCTAGGATTCGGTGGATTCGCCAATATAGCTTACTTTTACACGGCCTTCACCTGGCAGTCCGAGATGATAGGTGGTTATGAGGTGCCAACTCTCCTCTTTCTCATCATGGCTAGTGTCTCCACCATACTCCTTCACGGCAGTTCCACCGCAGCTGCGGGCTATGGAGTTTCCAGCGCCCTTGTAGATTTTGATTATACTCATCTGGTAATGTACTTCTTTGCCGGTGTTTCCATCCATCTATTCTTCAATCTCCTGAATACCATAACAATATACTTAGAAGTGCAGTCCGGCCTTTACTATCTTATCGGACTAGCCGGTGTACTTCTCATATCCAACCTAGTCTTCAGAACGATAAGGACTAGGCTGCTCAAATTGATCGAGATCTTGGATCTGGAGACGCATGAAGAAAGGACTAAATGAAAGGCGAAACGATGAACCACACACCGAAAATCAACATTATCGCTCCGCATACCGCAAAGACCTTTCTCCTGTGTTTATGCCAGTAATCCAGAGTGCTGTGTGAAGAAAAGGTCAGGAATGAATCCCACATCAGGTCGCAGGACCAGTGAACGACTGCGAACACTACCAAAAAAAGAACACTATACTCGAGAGCTCGAGTGATCAGCGCCGCTCCGACGGTGGCCCACCAGATGAAGAAGTATGGATTCGCCGCGCTGGTTATTACTCCGACCATAGTGGGTTTATATGGAAACCTTTTCTCCTCCTCATCAATAGGCCTAAAAAGTTGAATTCCCAGGTAGATCAATAAAATACCGCCCACTACGCCGATAACGGCTTTAGCTTCCCAAGAAGCTATGAACGTCAACCCTAGAGCCACTAAAGCGATGATAGGGAACTCGATCAGGGCGTGACCGAGTGCTATTCTGATCCCAGCTTTCTTATCTTCCGCTCCCTTCGCGATCGCACCGGCGGTGACCGGTCCGGGCATCATGACCCCACTGAGGGAGATGACCACCGTCGCTCCGAGGAGAGCTAATGCTTCCCACATCTTCTTATCCGACCACGCCGCCCTCTTCCTCTATATCCATCTCTTCGAACCTTTCTACGCTCAATCTTTCTATGTCTATAGAGGGCTCTTCTCCTATGACCAGTTCAGCGGTCACCTTATCCACCATCGGTGAGACCATGAACCCGTGCCCGCTGAATCCGTTGACCTGGTAGAATCGCTCGACCTCCGGAACCGAACCTAAGATCGGCTGAGCGTCCGGTGTGGTGTCGTAAAGACCGGCCCACTGCCTTATCATGTTGACGCCGCTGAACCTGGGTATGAAATCTAAAAGGGTGTCTGAAAACTTCTTCAAAAACCATAGACTCCCCTTCTGGTTGATACCGGGTTCTTCGTCCGGGTTTCCTATACCCCCAACTATGTTCCCGTGTTCACTCTGGCTGAAGTATATACCGTGGGAAAATGAGATGACCATGGGTTCCAAGAAACGCTGATAGGGCTCCGTCACCATGATCTCGTGTCTTACGGGCACGTTAGGAATCTGGGCGCCGGCCATCTTCGCTATTTCTTTAGACCAACCTCCGGCGGCGTTCACCACCGTATCTGTTTTTATTTCTCCCTCATCAGTCTTCACTTTCTTTATCTCATCACCTTCGGTTTCGATATCTAGAACTTCGGTATGCTCTTTCACGTCGATTCCCATCTCCCTGACTCTATTGGCGTAACCGTGGATGACTTTGAACGGATAGATCGTGCCGTCGCTCTGGTTGAAAGTGGCGGCGACTACGTCCGAGATGTTCAACTCCGGTACGATCTCTTTCGCCTCTTCGGGGCTCAAAAATTCACTCTCTACACCCAGTCTATTCTGAAGTTTGACGTTCTCCCTGAACTCCTCGGCTTCTTCCTCGTCGAAGGATAAAACGAGGTAACCTCCCTGGTAGAATTCAAGGTCTTCCTCTAACTCTTCATCAAGGTCCTCAAACATCTTCCTGCTTTCTCTAGCCAGTTTGATATTCTCTTCGGAGGTCCACTGCTGTCTTATCCCGCCTCCGTTCCTGCCGCTGGCTCCGTAGCCAAGGTAAGACTTATCCACGACAGCAACATCGGTAAAACCTTTCTTCCCGAGGTGGTAAGCGGTACCGAGACCGTTCACCCCTCCGCCCACTATCACCGCGTCGTACTCTTCACTCATCGTCTTCAACCTCCTCTGGAGAAGCTAGTAAACTGAAGGATACGGGCTGCGAAGGGGGTCTTGAAGTGGGATTATCCATCTCTTCCACGCTCTTGCCCGTTTCTCTACTCAATATCCTTCTCGTTAAAAGCATACATGTTTTACCCTGGCAGGGCCCCATTCCAAGCCTTAAATGCCTCTTCAACTTTTCAAGTTCGTCGTAACCTTCCTCTATCGCTTCGACTATATCTTCTTCAGTGATATCTTCACACCTGCAGACCACGGTGGTCATTCTATCACCTCCAACCCTCTCACGTTCCAAACGTTCTCTTTGTCCACTTCTAAAGTCACCGCGTAGGTCTTTCCGGATTTCCTTATATTGGCCACTTCCGCTTTTTCGACCTTTTCACCTTTCTTATCTAATGCTATGACTTCTTCGCCTTCATCTGGAACGGGCAAATACTCGTACGGGACCGTCACCTCACACTTCTCTTCGCTGTAACTGCAGTCGATAACGAAGATGGCTAGACCGGGACATTCGGTAACGCAGAAACCGCAGCCCGTGCAGGTATCGAAATCTACATCCGGCGTCTCGGTGAGCTCGTCCATCTCCACTGCTCCGAAGGAGCAGGCGGCGACACAGGGATCGCAAGGAATATTCTCGACGCACTCCATTACCACCACGGGGCCCTCTTGGAGTCTCTCATCGTCGGGAATTTGAAGATCTTCTTTTTTGACCACACCTGTTTTCTCATAATCGCTCATCCGCAGTTCACCCCCTTTGTGATCATCCGCAGATCACCTCTTTTGTGATCGAGGAGGATGGGACGAAGTCCCCAATCATCCGCACACCTCCTCGTCGACAGTACAGCTTTTGACGCCTTGTCTGGGCACTTCTCCATAAGGCCCTTTTCTCATCTGTTCGAGCCCTTCTTCAGCCTCTCTTTTCAGCCTTTCCGTATCTTCATCTTCTCCTCTCAGCTCTTCATGAAGGGCGGCACCAGCCAATTTTCCTTCCAAAGCCGCCACGGTAGCCTCTTCTATCCCTGCGGAGTCGCCGGCTACGTAGATACCTTTTGCGGTAGTCCTCATCTCCTCGGTCCTGAGAGGAACGAAACCACCTAATTCGGCAACATATTCCATTTCGCAGTCCGCCTGTCTCAGAAAATCCGTATCTGGTCTCAGCCCGACGGCCAAGCAGATGATATCACAATCTATCTGCCTTTCGGTCCCCTCGACTTTGTTCCAATTTTCATCCACCTGGTGAACCACCGCGCCTTCGACTTCCTCTTCACCGAGCGCTTTCACTATGGTATGGCTGGTTTGGATAGGCACGCCTTTCCTTCTGATCTTCGAAGCGTGGACCTGGTATCCGCCTATATTAGGTAGGGCTTCGATGACTTCGACGACGTCGACTCCCGCCTGGAGTAACTGGTAACTTACTATCAATCCCACGTTACCCGAACCCACCATGAGTACTTTTTCTCCTGGAATTACCCCCTCTTCATTCATCAGGGTCTGCACCCCCCCTGCACCGTAAACCCCTGGGAGGTCGTTATTTTCGAAACCTAGATAATTTTCTATGGCTCCCCCTGCATACACTATCCCCTCCGTATCATATATCTCCAAACGACCGTTCCTCTCAACGGTTATTTTATTCTCTTCATAATAGCCGAGTACCTTCGTGTTCGGATGTAGATTCACGCCCAACTTTTTCGCCTCTTCGACCAGATCTTCACCGATATCGATCCCTCTAGTTCCTGCGTCCTCCTCGTGGCTGCCGAAGAACTGGTGGGTCTGTTTTACAAGCTGCCCTCCAAGATCGGCTCCTTCATCGAAAAGATGGACTTCACTTCCGAGTTCAGCGGCGGTTATAGCCGCCATCAGACCTGCCGGTCCTCCACCGATCACCGCTATCTCTACATCTTTCTCTCTTCTCTCCTTTCCTCTACCTATGTCTACATCTGGAAATTTCGGCTTGGAGCCGTGCCTTTCGACTTTCATACCCGGTTCGGCTGGAGTTACACACGTCCTAACGTGAGGTCTTCCATCCACCGACATTATGCATGACGAGCATTTACCTATGGCGCAGAAGAATCCTCTAGGTCGTTCCAATTTTTTACTCTCTGTGAATTTTCTGAGAGCATCGGCGTAAAGCGCTGAAGCAACGGTCTCCCCCTCATAAGCTTTTACTTTTTCACCTTCAAAATCGAAATAGAACTCTTCTCCTCTGTCGAAATCTAAAACGGGGTGGTCAAAGATCCTTCTTTCCTTCATCCGAGCACCGCAATCTCCAACTTGACCAGACCAATAAAAATATTTCCTTTGTGCTAATCCGAAGCTTTAATATACCTATATTCGATATCAAATTGGATGCCTTCAAAATTGGAAGGGATATCATGAAAGCGGGGCTAAAATCGTGTATTTTCGTTCTTACAGCCGTTTTGTTGGTAAGCAATTTTTCTGCTGCAGCACAAGCTTTTTCTGGATCGGTCGAGAGCTCTCCTGATAGTATTGATATGCCTGAAGAATCTGCAAGTACAGCAGAGGAAGTTGAGATACCAGATAAGAGCGGACCCGATCACGAATCTATCTCCCAAAATATAGAAGTGTTAAGGAAACAATACGAGGCGATAAAGGAAAGAGCGGAGGAAGTGAGAGAGTCCAAAGAATATTATTTCGATCAAGATGAGAGTTCTGAACAGAGAGACCTTGTGATCCCCGAGGACAGGGAAAAGCGGGACCCTATCAGGATTGAGTCTAACGAGGAGTTCTCAGAGAAGGCAGAAAATAACAACTGGTCTGGAGATGGTTCTGAAGATGATCCTTATACCATCGAAGGATACGAGATCAACGGGAATGAGACCGGGTATGGTATATATATAAGAAACGTGACGGATCACTTCGTAGTGAAAGATTGCTCCATATACAATGCTACCAATGCTAGCGGTGTAAACTTAGATCCCAATGAGAACAGCGGCATATATCTACAAAACACGTGGAACGGTCATCTAGAGAATAATACTGTTTTCCGGAATCATCAGGGCATATATTTGGTTTCTAGCTCAGGCAATACTATATCCAAGAATAACGCTTCTAACAATGCAGCAACCGGTATAAATCTCAGCGAGTCTTATGACAATACGCTCGAAGACAACATTGTAGGATGGAACGAAATAGGTATCCAGATATGGCAATCTATCAATAATGAGATAGTAGAAAACATCGTGAAAGGCAACGAAGCGAGAGGGATCTCTCTAGACACACAGCTTCTTTCTTTCCCTGGAGCTATTAATAACCAGGTGATCGGCAATGAAATATCCGGGGATGGGTCCGGTCTCAACCTCGACATTGATTATGGCATCTATATCGGCGCCTTTTCCAATGAGAACCTTATCAGGTCCAATGATATATCCGGGTATTTCTTTGGTATCTATGTAGGCCTGCCCTTAAATCAGATCGATCTTCCAACGCCTTCTCCCAGCGGGCTTTTCCCCATATCTCCACAGGATAACACTATCACTGATAACGTAATCCAGAGCGGTCAAAATCTACTCAATTTCAACCCCTACAGCATCGGGCTCTTCTTTACGGAGAACAATCTCATCGATAACAATACCATGCAGAATGGAGGTATCATGATATTGGGTTTGATATTATCGCACTGGAACACCCACACGATCACCGAGGAAAATACTGTCAACGATAGACCTGTGCGTTACTGGAAAGATAGAGAGGGGGGTGTTGTCCCCGAGGGTTCTGGCCAAGTGCTACTTGGCAATTGTAGTGATGTAGTGATAGAAGAGCATGAGTTGACAGAAGCCTCTGTAGGGATTCAACTGGGATTCTCAGACGAGAACATCATCCGGAACAACACGTTAGCTGGCGGTGTGCAGGCCATGGGTGTACAGAGTTCGTCGAACAATCTCATCTACCGTAACGAGTATGAAGAAAATTTTGTAGGTCTTGTGATGTTGTTATCTACCGAGAACGAAATTTATCACAACAATTTCCTCGAAAACATGCTGACCAATGCCATGGACTTAGGGATGAATCAGTGGGACAACGGTTATCCTTCTGGAGGTAACTACTGGTCCGATCATGAAGGAAGTGATGAATACCACGGCCCGGAGCAGAACACGTCAGGCAGTGACGGCATCATTGACGAACCATATGGAGAAAATTTTACTGACGAGTATCCTCTTAAGGAACCGGTACCTACACCTCATGTGAGGATAGAACATCCCCTAGACGGCTCAGCTGTATCGGAAAAGGATGTGACGGCAAGGTGGACTGGCATTTATCGTTTTACAGATTATTTGGAATACGAGATAAGATTGGATAGTGGTAATTGGATAGATATGGGGGAGGAAAAAAATTATGATTTCATGGGTCTAGAGGAGGGCCCTCACGATCTTTACGTGAGAGTTGCCGACGAGGAGGGGAATACTTTCACCAACCGGGCGTCCTTTATCGTAGATGTAACTTGTCCTGATGTACATATAACCGCACCAGAGGAGGATAAGATATTCGAAACGGAGAATGTGACGGTGGAATGGGAAGGTATCGACGAGGGCAGCGGTATCGACTTTTATGAGTTGATTCTCGATGGAGAGCTAGAATACCAGGGTAGTAAGGAACGATATAATTTGACCGGCGTAGAGGACGGAAATCACGAGATAGAAATACGGGCCGTGGATAGAGCCGGTAACGAGGATATCGATGATTTATCTTTCTCAGTAGATACTACACCCCCAAATATACAGATAGTATCGCCGGAGGAAGGAGAAAAAATCGGTAATGAATCGGTGATAGTTGAGTGGGAAGCTAGCGACCCGATAGCCGGTGTAAATTCCTTCGAAATCAGGATAGAAGAAGAGGATTGGAGAGATGTAGGATCCTCTTTGAATTATGAATTCACAGGTCTTGAAGATAGAGAATATACGGTAGAGGTGAGAGCTCTCGATGAAGTAGGGAACAGCGGCATAGATGAGGTGAGTTTTACTGTGAACACCGTTCCTCCGGTCGTAGATATATTGCAACCTAGTGAGAGGGAATTGATTGGTGAAGAATCCATAACTATCCTCTGGGAAGGTGAAGGGGAAGGGACGGAAATAGAGTATTATGAAGTCCGAATTGATGAAGGTCCCTGGATCGAAGTTGGAATGGATACATCCTATACTTTTGATAATATTGAAGATGGAGAACATACCGTTGGAGTTCAAGCTACTAATGGATTGGGGAACGCTGCCATCGACAGGACTACTTTGAAAGTCGATACAACTCCGCCTGAAGTAGGGATTACCACTCCTGAGGAGGACGAAGTGAGGCATACGAGTGATGTCGATATCCGCTGGGACGGGAGCGATGAAATCGGCGGTATAGATCATTATGAGGTACGTTTAGAAGGAGATGATTGGATAGATGTGGGAGGTTCCGAGAGTTATGTATTCTCCGATCTCCAAGACGGGGAGTATACCGCTGAGGTCAGAGCATGGGACAATGCGGGAAACGCTCGGACGGAAAGTGTCAGTTTTCTTATCGATCTGCCTGAAGAATATACTATAACCGTCGGACCGGTTAGAGATGTGAAAGGGGAGTTCATCGATGATCTAACAGTCACTTTGTTGGTGGACGGTGAAGAGAAATTGACCTTCGGAGGAGAGAACGGACGTTACAATTTCACCGTGGAGTTGATTTCACCTCCAGACGAGGTCGAATTTGAATATAAGATCGAACATGAAGAGCTTGAAGAGGACAAAACGGGATCGTTCTATGGTAAGAATTCCGGCGAAGTGATAATAGACATGCACGGGGCAGACCCGTCCGCTCTCTTATTTGCTATAGCTGTAGGGACGATCACGGCTATAATTTTGGGGGCGATAGTTGTTAAAAAGAGAGGAAATTCATCTTCGAAGGAAAGGAAGAATCTTGTAAAGTTGAAAAAGAGAGATAGATAAACGGGTTCGAGGAGACCATGACTAAGCGATATATCTGTCCCAAATGCAAAGAAATCTCGAGTAAAAAAAAGAAATGCCCTATCTGTGAGAATCGGATGAGGGAAGTCACTCTTGATTTCGGCTTCGAAAGGTGGTTCCCTTACGTGACGGCCGTGTTAGCCGCTTTATTGTTGCTGCTCGGATTCGTATTCGACGAACCAATCTTGACATGGCTTACTTTCCCTCTTATAGGTGTGGGTCTTCTCTTTGACCATCTCTATCAAAAACAGGTAGATGAAGCGATCAAGGACATGATATAGGAGACAAAAATGACACCTTTCCTAAGAAGTTAAATCCTCTTATTATCCTTTTTATACCCAGGGGTGGAAAGATTAATATAGCCCGAAACCATGTGATATATTGTCCCTAAGAAGTCGTTTCAAAGTCGTAGGGATGCACTCAAAATCTGCAAAGATCAAGTCGAAAAAATTAGGAAGTTATAGGTCCTTTCAAACGGTTTGTAAGAGAGATATATGGATTTAAAGGTAGGTCAAAAAGATGGAAGAAGAATCAGTATTGGATAAGAAAGAGATCTACGATTCTGATAAGATCAAAGTTCTAGAAGGCCTCAAGGCCGTCAGAAAACGTCCCAGCATGTATATCGGGAGTACTGACGAAAACGGTCTCCATCATCTGGTTTATGAGGTGGTGGACAACAGCATCGATGAAGCCATGGAAGGTTACTGCGATAGGATAGATGTGACGATAAAATCCGACGGGAGCGTGGAGGTGTCCGACAACGGGAGAGGTATACCGGTCAGCGAACATCCCCAGCATAACGCCCCGGGTGTGGAGATCGTCATGACGAAACTCCATGCTGGGGGGAAATTCGACAGGAAAAGTTACAAAGTATCTGGAGGACTACACGGCGTCGGCGTCTCCGTGGTCAACGCTCTTTCCGAATGGCTGGAAGTGAAAGTGAAAAGAGAGGGTAAAGTATATCGGCAGAGATACAAGAGAGGCGATCCAGTAACCGAAGTGGAGATGATAGGGGAAGACAGCGGTACTAGTGGAACCACTACAAGGTTCATGCCGGATCAAGACATATTTGAAACGACCGAATTCGATTACCAGACTTTGAAGGAACGTATGAGAGAACTGGCGTTCTTGAATAAGGGGTTAAAGATAATCTTCAAAGACGAAAGAGTGGAAGATGAAGAAGGTGAAGAAAGAAGGGAAGTTTTCCACTACGAGGGCGGCATAGTCGAATTCGTCAACTATATCAACGAAGATAAAGAAAAACTCTATCCAGAGCCTATCTACTTCAAAAAAAGAGAGGACGGCGTTCATGTAGAGGTTGCGATGCAGCACAGGACAGAATCGTACTCCAGGGACATCCGGGCTTTTGCGAACAACATCCATACGAAAGAGGGCGGTACCCATCTGAGCGGGTTTAGAGCCGCGTTGACCCGGACTTTGAATAACTACGCCGAAGAGAACGACTTCGCTGAAGATGTACAGATCAGAGGAGATGATTACAGGGAAGGTCTTACCGCGGTCATCAACGTAAAGTTACCCGAGCCGCAGTTCGAAGGGCAGACAAAAACCAAATTGGGTAACAGCGAGATGAGAGGTATAGTTCAATCCATAGTTGGCAGTGAACTGATGACGTTTCTGGAAGAAAATCCCAAAGTAGCGGAAGTGATGATCGAGAAGGCGGTCACCGCAGCTAAGGCTAGACAGGCGGCCAAAAAGGCTAAAGAATTGACGAGGAGAAAAGGCCTTTTGGAAAGCGTCGATCTTCCGGGAAAATTGGCCGACTGCTCAAATCCTAATCCGGCGAAATCCGAGCTTTATATCGTGGAGGGTGATTCAGCAGGAGGATCGGCTAAACAGGGACGAGATAGAGATTTTCAGGCGATCCTTCCTTTACGTGGTAAGATAATAAACGTGGAGAAGGCGAGATTGAACAAGATGCTGGAAAACAAGGAGATAAGGTCGATAATCTCGGCCATCGGCGCGGGAGTCGGAGAGGATTTCGACCCGGACGAGTGTAGGTACCATAAGATCATAATAATGACTGACGCCGATGTAGATGGCGCGCATATACGAACATTACTTTTCACCTTTTTCTACAGGTACATGAAGCCTTTGATAGAGAGAGGTTATCTTTACATGGCTCAACCTCCTCTTTACAAGATAAAGAAAGGAGGTGGGGTCCGACATGCCTACAGCGATGGTGAGAAACAGGAGATATTGGATGAGTGGGGAAAAAGAGGTGTGAGTATTCAGAGATATAAAGGACTGGGCGAGATGAATCCCAAGGAACTCTGGGAGACGACGATGAATCCAGAGAATCGGATATTAGCTCAGGTCTCGATAGAAGACGCAGAAAAAGCCGATGATCTGTTCAATCTTTTGATGGGTAAAGAAGTCGCTCCGAGAAAGGAATTTATCCAGCAGAACGCTAAAGCCGCGACCAACATAGACGTGTGAGGTGAGAGAGATGGAAGAATCTACAGAGGAAACTAAAATGGCGGACGAAGTCTACACCAAACATCTAGAAGAGGAGATGGAAGATTCTTACATCAATTATGCCATGAGCGTGATAGTAGGGAGGGCTTTACCCGACGTTAAGGATGGATTGAAACCCGTCCACAGGAGAATACTTTACTCGATGAAGCAGGAAGGTTTGTCTTCGGACAAATCCCATAAAAAGTCTGCAAGAGTGGTCGGTGACGTTCTCGGTAAGTACCATCCTCACGGCGATCAGGCCGTCTATGACGCTTTGGTTAGGATGTCCCAGGACTTTTCTTTACGCTATCCTCTAGTCGATGGGCAGGGTAATTTCGGTTCGTTGGACGGCGACGAGCCCGCGGCGATGAGGTACACCGAGGCCCGCTTGGAGAAGATAGCCGAGGAGATGATGGAAGACCTTAAAAAAAATACTGTGGGGTTTAGGGATAACTATGACGGTACTTTAGAGGAACCTGAGGTTTTACCGGCGAAACTACCCAATCTATTGCTGAACGGCGCGAGCGGCATAGCGGTCGGGATGTCTACCAACATACCTCCTCATAATCTGAACGAACTCGTTGGTGCGATAAAGTTGCTTATCGATGAACCCGATGCCGAGATAGTAGATCTGATGGAGGAATTACCGGCACCGGACTTTCCCACCGGAGGCATAATCCATGGGTATAACGGGGTGTACAACGCTTACAAAGAAGGTAGAGGGAAGATAAAGATAAGAGCTAAAACTGAGATCAAAGATCTGGGAGGAAACCGAAGCAGAATAATAATCACAGAGATGCCCTATCAGGTCAATAAAGCGAAACTGGTAGAGAGCATCGCAAAGCTGGTTAATGACGACGTGATAACCGAAATATCTAACCTAAGAGACGAGTCGGATAGAGAGGGAGTCAGAGTGGTGATCGACCTGAAAAGAGGGGTGATCCCTGATGTGGCGCTGAATAAACTGTTCAAGCACACCCAGATGGAAGTCACTTTCGGCGTCATAAATCTCGCCCTGGTCGATGACGAGCCGAAGATTCTGGATTTGAAAGAGACTCTCCAGCACTATATCGACCACCGGATTGACGTGATAACCCGCAGAACAAAATACGATCTGGACAAGGCACAGGACAGGGCTCATATACTCGAGGGTTTGCTGACTGCTTTAGACAATCTGGATAAAGTGATAAAGATAATCCGTTCTTCGGAAGAGGATTCGGAAGCAAAGGGTAGGCTGACCTCGGAATTTTTATTGAGCGATAAACAAGCTGCCGCGATCCTTGACATGCGGTTGAGAAGATTGACCGGGTTAGAAAGAAAAAAACTGCAGGACGAGTACGAGGAGATACAGGAGAAGATAGAGAATTACAAGGAGATACTCGGCGACGAGGAGAAGGTTCTCAACATAATAAAGGATGAGCTGGACGAACTTGTAGAGAAGTACGGCGACGAGAGAAGGACGGAGATAAACAGAGATGCGGTCGATGTTGAAACCGAGGATCTCATCCCTGAAGAGGATCTAGTTATCACGCTTACCCATAAAGGGTATATCAAGAGATTACCTGTGGAAACTTACAGGAAACAGAGGAGAGGCGGAGTCGGTCTAATAGGTATGGATACCAAGGAAGAAGATCATGTAGTGGATCTCTTCATCTCAAATTCACACGATTACCTCCTGTTCTTTACCAACAAGGGGAGAGTCTACTGGTTGAAGGCATATAAACTGCCGAAGGGAAGCAGGCGTTCCAAGGGTAGGCCTATCGTCAATATGCTGCCCCGGCTGGACGATGACGAGAAGATAGAGGATCTGATACCGGTCAGCGACTTCTCCGAGGACAAGTATCTGCTGTTCTCGACCAAGAAAGGCAAGATAAAGAGGACCCAACTCTCAGAATACAGTAATCCGAGAGTTACCGGGATCTGGGCGATCAAACTGCGTGAAGGAGACGAACTTGTAGATACGAAACTCTCCGACGGCTCTAAAGAGGTGATGCTGGCGACAAAGAACGGCCAGGCGATTAGATTCGATGAAGAAGATGTGAGAGCTACTGGCCGATACACCATGGGTGTGAAAGGTGCTCGATTGGAAAAAAACGACAAGGTTGTCAGTATGACGCTGGTAGATGAGGACGACACTGTATTGACACTTACCGAAAAGGGATACGGCAAACGCTGTGATGTCGAGAACTACAGGAAGACTAACCGCGGAGCTAAAGGTGTCATAACGATGAATATCAGGGAGAGGAACGGTAAAGTGGTCTGCACGCGCAAAGTGGAAGAGGAGAAAGGTCAGGAGCTAATCTTGGTCAGCAAAGAAGGCATGATCATCAGGACTGTTGTAGACGATATAAGTAAACAGGGGAGGAACACAATGGGCGTAAAAGTGATGGAACTGAAAGAGGACGATAGATTGAATGCTATGTCCAAGGTGATCGGTGAAAAGGAAGAGAAGGAGATCATCGAAGGTGAAGAGGAAGAGGAGGAGGAGTGAATCGAAAAACTCTTATTTTCCTATGGATTGAGCTATCATCGAATTTAGATTAGCGCATGGGCGCGTGGCCTAGCGGGGAAGATGAAAAATAACATCCTCCCCTCACATTCAAGGCCATCAAGATGCCCTTGAATATAGCCCGGACATAAACCTATTCAAAACTTTAATTGGGCGCGTGGCCTAGCCTGGACATGGCGCTGCCCTTCTAAGGCAGACAGCACGGGTTCGAATCCCGTCGCGTCCGTTTTTCTGTGAAAAACGGGCAAGGCGAGTGCGTCGGCACTCGTCGGCGTCCGCTTTTCTGTGAAAAGCGGTAAGTTAGAAATCTTTGATTTCTGACACGTCCGTTAAACTTGCTTTAACGGGCAAGGCGAGTGCGGCAGCATTCGCCGGCGTCCGCTTTTATTTTTTTAGCAAGGGATGAGAACCCTTGGGTTCTAAAGGAATGAATTCCTTATCATCCTCACCAAGTATGCCTCGGGTTCGTGAACAAATCTACGGTTTCGTATGATTTGTGAGCGTTTGGAACTTGTTCCGATCAGAATCCCGTCGCGTCCGTTTTTCTGTGAAAAACGGGCAAGGCGAGTGCGTCGGCACTCGTCGGCGTCCGCTTTTCTGTGAAAAGCGGTAAGTTAGAAATCTTTGATTTCTGACACGTCCGTTAAACTTGCTTTAACGGGCAAGGTGAATGCATGAGCATTCTTTAGCGTCCGCTGACCTCATTTTAATCATTTATTCTAATCCGCTTTCACCACTGCTACGGTAGTCTCTGTGTGTTTGAGTACTCTTGTGGTAGTGCTTCCTATGAAAAATGACTTCAGCCCGGATCTCCCGTGAGAACATATATAGATTATATCATTTGGATTCGCTACAGCAGAGATCTCTTCATAAGGTTCCCCATCTCTTATCTCCGTTTCGAGCTCTACTCCGGCTTCGTCAGCCATTTTCTTGACTTTATCAAGCACCTTTTGCCCTTTATCCTTCTGTTGTTTCCTGAACTGATTTATCAGGTTCATCCCGGACTCTTCAAGTCTATGTCCTGATATAGCACTCGGTGGGATGACATAGACAGCTACAGCGGAAATTCCATAAGCCTTTGCAGCCTCTAACCCCTCTTCGACCCCATGAAAAGAAAGATCGGAGCCATCGGTGGGTAGGACGACTTTGTCGTACATATATACTACAATATAAAACATGATAGTAAATATTTGTGGTCTGAAAAATGAGAGTTAATTTTATTAATACACCCATTTTTCCCTTAGCCATGTCGCCTTTTGAAGAATTATTGGAGATCTCCAACCGGCTTCGAAATATACAGCGAGCTCTATACCTTTTGGCTTGGGATGAAAGAACATATATGCCAAAGGGAGCAGTAGAGGGTCGATCCGAAAGCAAGGCAGAACTTTCTCGGCTATATCACGAGAGACTCACTTCTGAAAAAACGAAAAGGTGTATAAAGAAACTTAACAAAGAATCAAAGCAGGCAGAATTGGACAAAGTACAGAAAGCCGCGGTAAGAGAGATGACGAGAGATTTTGAAAGGAAGTACAAGGTGCCGGATGAACTCATAGAGAAGATGTCGAAGGCTTCGACGAAGGCTCAATCTGCCTGGGAGGTGGCTAGAGAAAAATCAGATTTTGAACACTTCCTGCCGCACCTGGAAAAGCTGGTCGAACTGAAAAAGGAAGCTGCAGAATATATAGGATACGAAAACGAACCTTATGACGCCCATATAGATGAATTCGAACCTGGATTTACCGCCGAAAAGATAAATAATATTTTCGAACCGATGAAAAATGAGCTGAGTTCTATTGTTTCAGAAATCCTCTCGACAGAGGTGAAACCTGGAGAAGGAGCCTTTGAAGGAAAAAAGTTCTCCATCGAGAAACAGAGAGATTTCTGTCATAGATTAGCCGAGGAACTTGGGTACGATTATGACCACGGTAGACTCGATAAAGCGGTGCATCCCTTCACCATGGGGATGGATGACGATGTGAGGATCACCAACAGATATTCTGAAGAGAATATAACCTCCATCTTCAGCTTGATGCACGAAACAGGCCACGCACTTTATGAACAGGGACTTCCATCCGATTGGTACGGTCATCCTTTGGGCAGAAGGATATCTATGGGATATCACGAGTCACAATCCAGGATGTGGGAGAACTTTGTCGGAAGGAGCAGAGAATTCTTGGACTATGTGTTTCCGAAACTCTGCGAAGAATTCCCTAAATTGGAGGATGTTTCCAAGGAAGAATTTTATCGGAGAGTCAATAGAGTCAAACCCACGTTCGTCAGGGTGGAAGCGGACGAAGTGACCTACAATCTTCACATCGCACTCAGGTACGACATAGAGCTCGGGCTCTTCAGAGGTGAGATCGAACCGGAAGAGACTAAGGTGGTATGGGAGAACAAGATGGAAGAGTACCTCGATGTTAGGCCTGAAGATCCTTCTAAAGGTGTCCTTCAAGATGTGCACTGGTCTACTGGTCAATTCGGTTACTTCCCGAGTTATGCTTTGGGCAATCTCTACGCTGCTCAGATATTCCATACTGCTGAAAAAGAGATCGACGGCCTGAAGGAAAAGATCGCTGAAGGAGATTTCGAGAGTTTGAGAAATTGGTCAAGAGAAAATATACACAAGCAAGGAAGGATGTACAAAGCTGAAGAGATGACCAAAAATCTGACGGGAGAAGAACTTAACGAAGAATATCATATCGAGCATCTAGAAGAGAAATATAAACCGATATACGGGCTGTGATTTTAACCATCGAAATCAGAAGACGGGTATCTTCCTTCTGCTGAGTTCATCCGCCCTTTTGTTCCTGTCTCTTTCTATCCATTCGAAGGAGACGTTCATCTTGTTCGCCACTTTTGAAGCTTTCTTCCAAAGGTCGAAGAGGTTGTCGCTGTTCACGCTGAACTCACCGGTCATCTGATTTATCACCAGCTTTGAATCTCCTCTACATATGATCGATTGTTCCGGATAATGTGTTTTGACATATTTTAGCCCGATTATAAGAGCTATGTACTCCACCCTATTGTTGGTGATATCGTTCATATTTTTTATGCTGCCCGCCAACTCGTCTATGACTCTACCATCCTTTTTGATCACCACCCCATATCCGCCAGAAGGTGTAGGAGTCTCTCTACAAGCACCGTCGAATTCCACTATCAGCATGTTTTTAGCTCCATTTGATCCGATTCGATTTTCTTCTAATTCTTCTCAGAGAAATACCATCATCTCCAATTGAGGAATATATAGCGTACCTTTTCCGCAATACCTGATCGTCCAGAGTATCCGCTAGGTGATGCCTCCTCTGGATAAGTATCATCCATCCCTATAGATTTTGTCCTCTCATCAACCTTATCCCCTTTTTCCTTTGGGATCGGCGTAAAGTTTCACATTCATCTTATCCAACCTTTTCAATTAATCGATATACCTCCCGTCCTTTAGGATTATTATATCTCCTCTCAATACTTCGTGATATTCATCTTCGAATATAATATTTTCAAGCCCATGGATATCTTCCACCTAGATCTTCATACTTTTCTGGTACATCTTCCCTCTCTATCCGTAGTTCATCCATATCTACACTCAATATCTTTTCGCTCATAGAATCATCATTTTTCTAACTACTCAATATACTCGAAGACATATATCTCTTGCCCTTGATATAATAGGGGCTTAGAAACAAAATAATTTATAAAGAAGTTGGTAATCTGAAAAGAACAGGTGTTGAGCAGTTGAGGATAAAGATCGAGGAAAAACCTTGGGATTTGTTGTTCGTAGCCGTAGTGACGGCTTTACTTATACTTGCCATAGCAGTCATCCCTGACAGCGCCCTCCGCACGATCCTCGGCCTGCCGTTCATACTGTTCTTTCCAGGCTACGTACTGATCTCTTTTTTGTTCCCGGAGGACGAACCTTTAGATAAAATAGAAAGGATCGCCCTCTCCTTCGGTTTGAGCATCGCGATCACACCTTTAATCGGTCTTCTTTTGAACTACATCTGGGAGATCAGCCTCGTTCCCATATTATATTCACAATCTCTGTTCATATTCACATTTTCTTTACTCGCCTTTCTGCGCCGGAGGGCGATCCCGACGGAGGAAATGTTCAGTATAGAGTTCGAGATAAATCCGCCGGACTGGGAAAACTATGATATCATCGACAAAGCGTTGGTGGTAGCTACTGTTGGATTACTGATAGCGTCAGGATCACTAGCTTACCATATAGCTACAACCCCAAGAACAGGGGAAAGATTCACCGAGTTCGGGGTTCTTGGTCCGGAAGGGATGGCCGATGATTACCCCACTAACCTGACGGTTAATGAAACCGGGACAGTCATAGTCATGGTTACCAATCGTGAGCATGCCTCGGTAAATTACACCTTGGTGATAGGTGTAGGGCATTCCTACGATAATATGAGCGATGAAGGGGATATACCGGAGGATTTCAACGTCACACTCCCATCGAACAATACCTATAAAGAAACCAGTGTCAGATTAAGGCACAGTGAAAAATGGAATAGGACCGTCAACTTTTCGATAGGAGAAGAAGATAGAGCTCTTAAACTCAATTTCTTCCTGCTGAAAGATGGAGACGTTTACAGGCAGCTCCATCTGTGGGTTGATGTATTGGAGGGATGATTTGATAGAAGTGAAACTCAGTAGAAGGGGCAAGATATTGCTCTTACTACCTATCTTTCTAGTAGCTATCTCGATGTATTTCAGTGAGCCCTACTTGGCGGTGACCGCCGCATTGTTGTTTTCTCTATTTTTCTATTCAAGGGCTGAGATCGCCAACTGTTCTGTAGATATCGAAGACAACTTACCTGAGGGAAATAAAACGGTCGGCGAAGCCTTCAAGGTCCAACATAAGGTGAAAGGCAGTAGAGTTTTAGACCTAAAATTCTCAAAGAAGATGAACGACGAATTCGAGTTGAAAGGAAAAGATGAAGAAGAACAGGTAAGAACGGGTTCTCGATTTTCATATAAAGTTATGCCTCAAAGCAGAGGATATCACAGGTTGGGGAAGATAGAGGGCTGGCTCTACGATCCTCTGAGGATATATAAGAAGCAGATAGAGCACGATATCGAGGAGGAAGTGGTCGTACGGAGTTCGAAGGAAGCGATAAAAAGAGCTAAAACGTACTCGAAGAGAAAACATGCGGAGGAGTTCGTTGAGGATCCTTTCGCTTTCACACAGCGCTCTAATGAATTCGAGGGGATTAGAGAGTTCCACCCGGGAGATTCACTGAGAGATATACACTGGAAGTCGTTTTCCAAGTTCCAGAAATTGATGACCAGGATTTACGAAAGGGTTTCCCCCATCGGTGCCCAGATACTGCTCGATTGCTCCCCGTCTATGAGAAGAAGACTGCCGGATGGCACAACCAAACTCGACCATACCATATACGTCTCACTTCAGATATTGAAGAACTTCGAAGTCTTAGGTCACGCGATAGGCATGACCGCCTATGATCACAAAAAAGTGATCTTTCATAAAAGTCCAGATCTGGAAAGTACGGCCTTTAGAAGGTTGTATGAGAAGGTCAGTGATCTCCCTAGGGCCATCGAGCCTAAAGACATCTCTATAGATAGGTACGACGATTCTCTAGATTTCTCCGATCTAGATTCAGATGAAAAGCGTTTTTCTAAAAAGATCGGACAATTCATTTCTAAGAATGGACGCCAGAATATCGCAGGTGTACTTTCTTCCGTCGACCAGATGAAGGCGAGAGAGGAAAAAAGAAAATTGGTTATCATAATCTCGGACCTCGAGATGCAGGCTAAGGCGACATTGAAGGCCGTGGAGCATCTAAAAGAGATGAAACATGAAGTCTGGATTATAGTTCCTTTTAGTCCCTGGTACGACGTAGAAGATGTTGATGAAAAAACGCTTGAGAAGGCTTACCAAGAGTATGAAAAGTTGGAGAATATTTTAGGTTATATGGAACGCTTAGGCTGTCCTATATTCGAACTCTATCCGGATAGAGAAGGTTTCACTATACTGGAGGAATGGGGTGAGAGAAAGATATGAAAGGGAAAAAATTTGCCACGCACCTTCTCGGCTCTCTACTCGTCCTGTCTACCCTATACCATTCAGATACATTATATTCGCTTTTAGTAGTTATACCCTTTTTATCAGTCTCTTACTTCGTCTATCGAGAAAAAAATCGATTGGTCTTCCCTTCACTGCTTTTTGTCACTTTATCCACATCTTTCTTCATCTCCGGTGGCTCGATGAACGAACTATTTTCCTTGTTCATCTTCCTCATAAGTTTTGCCGGCCCTCTATTAATATACTGGTTAATCGTACTTTTAGACGAACCGAAAATAAGATTGAGACCTCTCGGTGTCGCTCTCTCTTACGTCTTTATGACCGGTTTGCTGTTCTACCTACTTCCGGCTCTATTAGGTATTTCTGGTTTTATCATATCAGCGGAAAATAGAGGCCCTCAGACTCTCCTGTTTTTTGGCGCCGGGGTGCTGATTGCGGTACCTTATCAAATGATACTAGAGATGAAAGGCTAGTTTCTAGAAAGGTTCCCTTTCGGAGCCTCCACTCTCTCACCTAGGATATCATCTAAAATATGGTGTTCATCTATATCTTCCAATTCGGCCTCTACTGAGACAATCAACCTGTGGGGTAATACTCTTCTTGCCATCTCCTTAACGTGATCAGGTATCACATAATCCTTTTCATTTATAAGAGCAAAAGCTTTCGATGCATAGAGCAGCTGCTCACCGGCCCTCGGGGAAGCCCCTACTACCAGTTCTTCGACATTCCTAGTCTCGAAGATTATGTCTCTTATGTAACTTAACACGCTGTCTGAAACGAAAACGTTTTCATGAAGATTACGGATCTGCAATCCGAAGTCGTCTTCCACCTTGTTCACTTTTTTAACGTCCCAATCACCGTTCTTGCTTCAGCATATCCAACTCGTCTTCCCGACCGAGATAACCCATGTCGCTCTTTATCATGAACCTGTCAAGTTGGGCTTCGGGTAGGGGGTAAACTCCCTCGGTCTCGATCGGATTCCTAGTGGCTATTACGAAAAATGGTTCGGGAAGCCCTAACGTTTTACCTTCTATGGTCACTTGGTTCTCCTGCATCGCCTCTATGAGCGCCGACTGAGTTTTGGGCGGAGCCCTGTTTATCTCGTCCGCCATCAGCACCTGAGCGAAGACCGGTCCTTTTCTCAACTCGAATTCGCTGCTTTTCTGATCATAATAGTAATGCCCAGAGATATCCGCAGGCAGCATATCCTGGGTGAACTGTATCCTCTCGTAGTCGAGATCGACGGCCTTAGTAAAGACTTTTATCATGGTGGTCTTGGCTATCCCGGGAACCCCTTCCAGTAAGAGGTGTCCACCGGTCATCAAGCACACCAAAAAATCATCTATCACATCTTCATAGCCGATGATGACCTTGCTCACTTCTTTTTTGACCCGGTCGAACTTATTTTTGTAGAGTTCATGATCCTCCAAATTCTTCATCTCCTTTATCGACTTTGATGAATCGGTCGTTTATCATCTCAAGTTTGTCTTTATCCCAATCGGGATGATTATTTAACACTTTTGCGATAGGTTCTTCTTCCTTTTCTTCACCGATTAAATAGAACAAAAATTGCTTCAACTTCTTCAAAATAGTATCTCCGCTCTCGGTCCAGGTATGATATACACCTACACCTATACCGAAGAACAGGAGTAGAACGGCCGCGATCAGGTTGGGGACGGCCCCCGTATATATCATCCTATTGACAAAGCTCATCTCCCTGTGACTTTCGTCGAATATCAAATTGGATCTTCCCCGGGAAAGGTAATCCAATATGTTAACGCTCAGAGCTCGATTATCCATCTTGTTCAACATCGAGTTGATGAATATACTCGGATCAGAAACTAATATGAGTTCGCCTTCCCCGTAACTTTCCGCGGTAATCAATGGATACTGTTTAAAAGATTCGTCATCATCCTTCATCTTATTTTCGTTTTCATCCAGCCAAGAGGCTCTCGAGCTCGTCAAGAGAGTGGTCGCATTTTCGTCCTTATCGATAGCCGTAGGTGCGTTGAGCATCACGTGAGATATGTTATCTGTGATGTGGTGTTCAGTAGTATTGTAGGCTACTCCAAATTTTGGTTTTTTCTCAAAAGACAGGTCTAAAAGAGGAGAGGTGCGAAAGGACGAGTTAGTATCGAGTCCCTCTAAAAGGGAGTTTCCGCTTCCCCGATCATCCGCTAACACCACTTTTCCTCCATCTTGAAGAAAATCGTGGACAAAATCCTTGCTTTCACCGCTGAATTCCTGCCTAGGACCTATAATCATAATACCGGTCTTTTCCGGTTCTGCATCATATTCAGTCAGCTCTTTTTGGGTCACTTCGGTTCTTTTCCCTTCTGCAAGTTCGATATTGGGAGTAAAACTTCCCATCTCCCGGGTTTTGACGGCTAGATCGCTGCAGCCGTTCCAGCCCGGATTGTAGATACTGAAATCACTATCGTTGACCACGAGAGGTGCCGATATCGCTAGAAAAAATATCAAAAAGAACACGGCGATAGCGATTATGTATATGGTGACCCTCCTCATCTTCTCTTTCAAGGCGATACCTCCTCGGTCAGCCTAGAAATGGATGAATTGAACTTTTCGATCTCAGAAGAGGAGATACTTTTGTCCGTGAAGAGCACCTTTTCGAATCGATCTGTTACGTACCTGACGTGGTTTTCTAGATCCTTCAGTTTGGGGTGAGAACTAATTTCACGCTCGAGCTCTTGATGGGTCTTACCCTTAGAAAAATCGATGAATCCAGAACTCTGCAGTATATCTAGAAAATTTCGATAGGCTGCGGGGATATCCTCGCTAGAACTCGCACTCGGTATGGAAATCTTCGAGGAAGGTTCTCTTATCTTCTCTTTCACACCCTCTTCCTCTTCTTTTTCTTCTTCACCTGTGAGTACATATAACAGGATCAATGCCACTGCGATCAATACCGCTATCATACTGATAAATGTATAACTCTTCCAAAACGGTTCTTCTTCCTCTACGTCGATCTGAATATCTTCAGTTCTTACATCTCTAAACTTTTCCGTTCCTTCGAAATAAACGTTCAGTACGTGGTGGCCGCTCTCAAGTTCCTGATCAGCGGAAAAGACGAAAGTGAAATTCCCTCCGGCTCCCGTTTCTACCGATCCCACCACCTCACCATTTAGACTTATACTCAGATTCTGCCCCTCTATACCTTCTCCGGACAAGGCGTTCAAGAGTTTACCGTTTAAAGCAAATTCATCGGTTCGGTCTTTCCTTATAACTTCTGGATGAGTTAAATCCACTATTTCTGTAGGTATGCTGACCTCGAAACTTATGGTTTTTGAGACCGGTGAGATAGTCCTGTTTCCCGGGTATTTTAAACTAAGTTCTGTTCTACCCCACCTGAATTCTTTCGAATTGTTTTTCAGCTCGAAAAATCCATCGGATGTAAGATTTGTTATCCCGGCAAAAGTGTCATTTTTATAGATACTCAGATCTATCTCAGATAGATTCACATCCGCAGGTGTTTTAAAAACTCCAAAAATCTCGACGGTCTCGTTATAATACAAGTCTTTTTCTTTCTCCAATTCCAAGCTGGAAGTATAAGGAACTATATCTATCGTCAGGTTTCTCGAACGGATCTTTTTCCCTTCAAGTTCGACCTCCGCCCTAAAGGTTAGAGTTTTATTTAGGTCCCGGTCCCAACTGATATTATACGTATATTCGTAAGACCCGTTATCTGTTAAAACTTTATCTATTTCCTCTTCATTCTTAAAAATCTGGATCTCAGCACCCGTGGTTTCATTTCCTTCGTGGATATGATATCCACTTATATCTATACCAGCGCCGGGATGTCCTACCTCTAGACCGTAGATCGTCAAAGCTGTAGGTTCCTCGTTTTCCTTAAGCTGACCTAAAAGGATCTCATACTTCGAGATTAAATCCTCATTTTCTTCAACCGAAGTCTCCAATCGGTCCAAGTCAAGAAAATCGATCTCCCTTACGATTTCATCCATGCTCTTTAAAGTATTATTCATAAGTTCTAAATGATTAAGAGAGTTAGCGATCAAACCCCCCATGGTTTCTCCCCCATAATCTGACTCGTTCAAACTTCCTTCGATCATCCGGCCGATGAGGGTTAAATTGGAGACCATATAAGAATGACTTTTGGCATACCTGGTCAGATTGGCAGAGGTACTCTGGAAAGGAACAAAATATTCGTCAAGGTACTCGGCGCTTTCGACTTCGCCTCTTATATCTTCTAATACTGAATCCGGCCCCGATAGATTCTCTTCAATATCAACAGCTATCTCTTCAGAGCGTTTAAGAGACTCATGATCGGCAAAGGTATCCTCTTCCTTTCTTTCTAGGGTATAGTTCACCTCTAAAGCTCGTTCGAGAGATCTGTTCATCTGTTCTTTTGTTGTTTCTAGGATGTCAAAAAGCGACTCCAGATCCCCCTCAGCCTCATCCGGGTCTTCATGACCAGCTAGAACCGTATTTAACAGCAAGGTGGATAGAAGGATAATCAGGACCACGAATACTGAGTTGAAGTACTTTGAATTTAGCATTTAAATAATCAACTTAAAGGTTCCAATTAAAACTTTTCTGTTACTAAGTCAGAAATCATATTTTATCCAATAACATCTTCTAGTGCATCCATGGTTCTCTTCACTTTTTCTCTCTTAGCGTTAAATCCCATGTGACCAACTCTTATGATATCATCTTCCATTTCTCCGAGACCAGTAGCTAAAAGTATATCGTGCTCTTCTTTCATCTCTTTTTGTATCCGGAGAGCTTCGCCCTCCACTTCAAAGGCGGTGACAGTATCCGAAGAGATACCCTCTATTTCTGGGTAGAGGGAGAGGCCTATCTCCTTCCCTCTTTTTCTACATATGCTGGCAACCTCTTCATGCCGGGCATAGATATACGGGATACCCTCCTCAAGAAGGGTTTTCACCGATTCGTCAAGAGCGTAAAGGTTAGAGACGAGATGAGTATATGGAAATCGGCCTTCTTCTAACCACATCTCTTTCCAAACTTTCAAGCTGGTATAGTAATGATGGTTCTCTTTCTCATCATCCATGATCACGTCCCAGGCGTCATCGCTTACGGACATGGGTGCCAAGCCAGGAGGGGAACTAAAACACTTTTGAGACCCGCCTATGCATATATCTATCTTCTCCACGGGTACAGGCATACCTCCTATGGAAGATACTGCATCCACCACCGTCATTATGTCATCTTCTTTCAATTTTTTCAGTATGTTTTCGAGGGGATTCAATATCCCCGTCGGAGTCTCACAGTGAACCATGGTCGCCGCTTTAAAATCGTGCTTGTCTAGCTGTTTTTCGACTTCTTTAATGCGGATAGGCTTGTGGTAGGGAAAATCACACACCACCGGTTCTCCCCCATACATCTCTACGAAATCTTTAAACCCGTCTCCGAATACGCCGTTGGAGATGCACAGCACTTTGTCTCCCTCGTCGATGAGGGAAGCGACGCTGGCTTCTAAACCCAGTATCCCTTCTCCTCCTAGTATGACGATATCATCTTCGGTGCCGTATATCTCTCGGAGATCATCCTCCAGCGAGCGGTAAAATTTGAAAAATTCTTCCTCTATATCTGGATTTTCTATAGGTTGGCTCATCGCCTCTCTGACGTTCCTAGAGAGGTCAGTCGGGCCAGGGGTCATCATGAGTAGATCCGGTCTATCTCTCAGCTTTTCTATCGATCTACTCATCGCCTCTCTAACGTTCCGAGAAATCTCAGTGGGTTGCGGCGCCATGTTTAAACACTTCCTCGAGCAAATCTCGAAGGTGCATGTATCTATTCGTATTTATGGTTTAAGGTTTAAGAATAGATCAATGGATCCTTATTCATCTTTCCTCCTCGCTCACCGCTACCCTGTTTTTACATCCTTTTTGATATCATCTCTATCGTAACCGAAGGGGAGCATCACTTCTTCCGCTGTACGGAAAAGGTGATCTTCGTAAAATCCAGTATCGTAATCCTCTGAAGAGACTTGTGTTTCTCCCACTTTTACCTTTTCCTGCTCATCTTTGCTCTTTCGATCCGTGACCAGATAGGTGACGGTTTGACCCGGTTTTTTTGAATTCCCCTTGTCTTTATACTGCATAAGGGCGCTCTTCACTTCCGTCGTGTTTTTATACTCCTCCGCTCTTTTCGAAGCGGTCTTCGTGAATAAAAGCTGCGCCGGTTCTACCTCTCTATTTTTCAGCCGAATCCACCTCGCTTTAACGATGCTTAAGAGTTCTTCGATCACCTGGTTCAATTTTTTTGGAATACTGGATCTTCTCATCTCTTCTAGCATCTCTTTTTGCGTGTCTTTGAAGAATTGTGGAGTGTCGCTTCTAACCGCATGCATTCCTTTCACCTCCATCTCATCTTCTAAAACGCCGTAATACCGATTCGATGCCCCAGAAGCGTTTGAGAGGTTGGGCAAAAAGACGATCCAGCTGTAGATACCTTCCTCTTCTAGCTCCAATTGCGTTCTCTCTTTGACTTCCGCGGTGAGCGTAGGGATGCTCTGCCTCTCGCCCTTCAACCATAGCGAGTCAACGATCCCATGAAGGACCCTAAAGTCCATCTTTCGAGCCGATTCGACCGCGTCCAAGAACAATCGTCGAGCATAAGCTGTTATACTTTCATGGACTTCGATACAGTTGAATCTTGCTTTTTTGTATCCAGTATATCCAAAGCAAGTAACCAAAACCCACTTCAAAACGTCCGCCCGTCTCTTGAACTCTTCGTTATCCGTGCTCGATCGTTTGTACTTCTGCCTTCTTTTTATGAGAGGGGCTACAACTTTGGGGATGATGCCTTCTTTTCTTTCGCACACCCTATAGCCCAACCCCGGTACCTCGTGATAGTTTCCACAGGTACAGTGAAGCGTTTCCGGGGAGAGATTGTATTTGTCTATGATAGAGGGATACATGCTGGCAAAATCGAGCTTGATCACGTCCTGGTGCAGACCGGTCTTAGGTTCCAATATATGTCCTCCTCGGTCCGCTTTGAGGAGTTCTTTCGAATTTTTGAAGTCCTCCGAGAGATTTTTCTTCCAGGGAACCAGATAACCGTCTTTCAGCGCCTGCTTGATCTCCATGGCATCTATGAGACTGCCGGGGCTTCTCCGGCACAGCCGCTGGATAGGAACTTTAGAAAGCCGGGAAGCCTCGATCAGCCCGTCTAAACGGCCCTGCCGGTATAAGAAGGAATTTTCAGTGTCGATGTGGATACGACCTTTCAAGGGGTAGGATGGTGGTCTGTAAACAACCCTGCCGTAGGACTCGTACCAAGAGCCTTCCTTCGGAGGATGCAGTGCCGCTTCCCTGCCAAGTTTTAAACGAACGCTGTTCAACTCGGCTCGTCGGGCGAGATAAGGGATCAAAAACTCGTCGCCTTCAGAGGTCAAAATTATATCGGGATCCTTCTTCTCTATCACTCTATTCAATCCCAGGATCAAGTTTCTTTCATCTCCTCTCAGCTTTTCATCCCCTATATCGATGCCTACCAACCTCTGGGCGTTTCTTCTTTCTCCGCCGTTTTCATCGGTATAGACTTCAAGATGAACTGTTCTAAGAGGGGGTTTAGAGTAGTTTATGGTCTCTTCGTCCTCTAGATCCTGCCAGCCACCTTCATTCTTCAAGAGTGACATCGGTTTTATCCCCTTATCTATAAGATATCTCTGATCGAGGGGTATATCCACGTTGTAAAATTCATAGCTCTCGAAACCTCTAAAAAAACTCAGAGCCTGGATCTGGTCCTTTGGATCGAAGACCTTCCCGGGATGTACCGCGAGAAGTTCCTCTAGTTTCGATGAATGAATATCGGTCCTCCTTTCTACGCGTTCTGTTCTGAAGTCCTTCTTCCGGTAGTATTCCTCCAGCTTTTGGAGCCCCTCTTCGTCGGAATTAACGTAGTATACTGGATCATAGTTTGCTCTCACTTTATAGCAGTGCTTTTTATCCCTGACCCAAAGGACCATCTTCCCGGTTTTCAGATCGGGATAGATATCCAATATCCATCCTTTCATGTCCCGCTCCTTGTTTAAAGAAGAGAGAGTACTTAAACGGAAATGATGGAGAGGTGAATGAAAGTAGAGACTGGTGAGAGCTATATTGACTTTGGCCGCTTGAGGAAATAATTATAAAGGCCCTCTTGCTTTGGTTTCGTGATATGAAAGTATCTGTTGTTATCCCTACAATGAACGAAGAAGAGTCCATCGGAGAGGTGATGGACGAGATAAACGACGCTCTCTCGGGAAAAGATTACGAGGTTTTGATAGTGGATACGGAATCCACGGACAAGACGAGAGAGATCGCACGCTCGAAGGGAGCCAGGGTGGTGGAAGAACCCAGAAGGGGTTATGGAAGAGCTTACAAGACCGGTTTCGAAGAAGCAGAGGGTGACATGATAGCGACACTCGATGCAGATTGTACTTACCCTGCGTCGAAAATACCTGAGATAATCGTGATGATAGAGGACGAGGGATACGAGTTCATAAGCACGGACAGGCTTTCCAACGTATCTCCCGAAGTGATGGGTCGGATGCACCGGTTCGGTAACTGGATGTTGAAAGCCACCATGAATCTTTTATTCAGAACGAATATCAACGACTCTCAATCAGGGATGTGGGTCTTCAAGAAATCCGCCTTGAGACATCTTGACGTGACCAGCGACGGCATGCCCTTTTCAGAGGAGATCAAGATCGAGGCTATAAAGAAGGGAGTCAAGTTCGATGAAGTTCCGATCGAATATAGGAAAAGGAAAGGCGAGGCGAAGATACGCTCCTGGAAGGACGGCTTCAAGAACTTCCTTTTCCTGTGGAAGAAAAGATTGGGGTTAGTGTGAAGTGAGAGAGATGAGTGAAATAGGGAAGAACATAAAGATCGCTCCTTCCATCCTATCGGCAGATTTTTCATGTTTAGAAGATTCTATCGAGTCGGTGGAGAGCACCGAGTGGCTTCATTTAGATGTGATGGACGGTCATTTCGTTCCCAATCTCACCTTTGGGCCCTGCGTTATTAGGTCGATCAGGGAGAAGAGCGACCACGTCTTCGATACCCACCTGATGATCTCTCAACCTGGAAAGTACGCGGAAGAGTTCGCCGAAGCCGGCTCCGACATGATCACATTTCACGCAGAAGCGGTAGATGACGCTGAGAGCGTTATAGAGACGATAGAAGATTGTGGTGTTCAAGTCGGCGTGAGTCTGAA
>JAZKSH010000002.1:0-53657 GCA_036626195.1 Thermoplasmatota archaeon
GTTGTCCCAGTCGACTATCGCGTTGGTGGTGAGATTCGCGCTAGTCAGCTTCGAGGATCTTTTTACGCCGTGTGAATTCGCCACGAACAAATTTTTGCTGTCGGTCTGGAAAGCGCCATAGACCCGGTCCACCCCTTCAGATTTTGCCATCTCGATTATCTCCTTCACCTTTTCCGCTCTCTTGTCCGGTGAATAATCGGCGGTCTCTTTAACATAGTAGCTTTCTTTGTCTATATCCTTCTTTAACCCTGGCAGATCTTTGAAGTCAGGATCTTCTCTTTGGTTCTCTGCGATCTTTTCAGCCTTTGATAGGCAGTTCTCCACGAAATCATCTTCTAAAGAGTTCGTCGTCGCGGAACCGACCCTTTTTCCGAACACGGCTCTTATCGATAACTGTGTGTCCTTTTGACCGATGTTCTGGTGTATACGGGAGTTGGCGTATCTAGTCAGAGCGGTATCGCTCTTGACGATCCTCACCTCGACTTCATCAGCCGTGGACTCGTCCATTATCTTCTCGGCTACTTCTTCAAATCTCTGCTTCGAGCCTACCATTTTCCCACCCCCACACTGATGTCGGAGAAACGAGCGGGTGCACAACCGTGGCCCACCTGCATAGTCTGTGGGGGCTCGCCTTTACCGCAGTTCGGTACTCCGTGCAGTTTCCATTCATCTTTACCGGCTATGGCATTACAGTTCTTCCAGAACTCGGGTGTCATCCCGGTGTAAGTGGGATTCTTTATCAGCTTCTTTATCTCGCCGTCCTCTACAAGGTACCCTGCTTCGGTCCCGAATTGGAAATTGAGTCTTTTGTCGTCTATACTCCAGCTTTTTATACCGTCGAATATTATCCCTTTATCTGTCTCCTCTACGATCTCGTTTTTTGACCAATCACCCGGCTCTAGATTGATGTTAGTCATCCTAACTATCGGCAGATTTTGCCAACCGTCGGCTCTCATATTTCCGCTGACTTCCACCCCTACTTTCTCTCCTCCCTCACGGGACGCTTGATAGCCTACGAACATTCCGTCTCTGATCAGGTCGACCTTCTTAGCCTTCACACCTTCATCGTCATAACCGAAAGTTCCCAAGCCTCCTTCCGCTGTCGCATCAGAGACGATGTTGACGATATCTGAACCGTATCTGAACTCGCCGAGCTTGTCGGGTGTCAGGAAACTCGTCCCGGCGTAACTCGCTTCGGTACCGAGAGCTCTATCGAGTTCGGTAGGATGACCGCAGCTTTCATGCACCTGAAGCGCCAATTGGTTAGTGTTCAAAATTATGTCCATCTTTCCTTCAGGACACTGTTTTGCGTCGAGTAGATCCACGCCTTCTTCAGCAGTCTCTTCCGCATGTTCTAAAAGTTCAAGATCTTCGAAGAACTCGTACCCTCTAGAGTTGTAGTCGCCCCCGAAGGAATTCGGGTAGCTCCTCTTCTGGGTATCTTCTCCGTCGGAAACGTTCACGCTCAGACCTCCGCCCGTCATGATCAATTTCTGCTCGATCCTCGCGCCTTCGGTACTTGCAAATTCTTTCATCGTCTTCCAGGCGTTGAAATTGCACTTTCGGACCTTTATCTTGTCGTCCACTTCCATCCTCTCATCGACGTCCATAAGGTAATCTAGCTTCTCCTCTAGGCCGACCTTGAAAGGATCTTTCTTGTGGGGAGTCGTGTAACTATCTTCGTAGATCTCGATATCTTTAAGATCGATGGAGTCAGAAACCTTGGAGGATGCACTAGCTATCTTCAACGCTCTTTTGATCGCTTCCTTCATCCCTTTTTTGCTGAAATCGGAAGAAGATGCGAAACCCCAGCCACCTTTTATAGCTCTAATCCCGTATCCCCGACTCTCGCTGTTTTTAATGGCTTCTACAGCCCCGTTCTTAACATTTATGACCTCGGTTTCCGTCTCGCCCAATCGGATATCACCATACTCGAAGCCTTCCTTTTCTAACTGATCTATCCCAAACTCTATGATGTCCCTCATACTTGCACCGCGATACAAATAACTTCCTTATATAAAAATCTTGGCTTTGCATATCTCAAAATTGTTTTCTGTTTTGGCGGGTGATGATTAAGGGTCTAGGAGAGTTCATTCTAAAAGAGCTCATCGGATGAAAAAGATCAGGAAAATGTATAGAGGAAGGAAGAAAGGACTGTTCAAGATAAAGATAGATGCGATTGTCTACTACGGAAAATACTTAAAGATGGTACACATTAGGTCACCTCGATAATATGAGGGAAGAAAATCTAGACGAGTTCAGTTTCAAGGAATTGATGGCCTACTCGATAGAAGCGGAAAAAGAAGCTAAAAAATTCTATTCTGATTTTGCAGAAGCCGCAATCGGTGCTCTAGTAAAAGAGAGATTCAAAAGTCTTAGGAGGGATGAAGAGATCCATAAAAAGGAACTTTTGAAGCGATACGAGGCGCAGTTCGGTACTAGAGATTACGAAGTTCCAGATTCTGACAAGCTTCCTCCCCATGAGACCTCATATAACTTCAAGAACGCTAAAAATGCGATCGATTCCTTAGAGAAGGGAATAGAGAATGAGGAAAATGCTAGAAAGATCTATGAATACATGTCTAAACGATTCGATGACCACGCCTCTTTCTTTAGATATTTAGCGCTCATGGAAAAAGGTCATTACGAGTCCCTCTCGGAGGAACTAGCACTGATGCGCGGGGAGATTAAAGAAGGTGAAAAGAACGAAAAAGAGTCGATAGAAAGCTTTTGGAAAGGCATGGGAAGCGAGCAGGACTCCGCATTCGGAGATCGAGAACAGATGAGATGAAAACCCCTTCTCAGATTTCCTCCAATCTTTTTATAAACAATTTCCCTCTTTTTCCATCCCAATCTTTTTCCTCTCCAATTGGCCTGAGATCCTGATTATAATAGGGGGCCTGAAGAACTAGGCTTTCATACTCCCCACCCTCTCCAGATATATTGATGCCGTACTTTTCTTTCAGTCCTTTAAGTTCTTTCAAAGTATCTTCATCTAAAGGCTTTCCCAGCCACGTTTTATCTAAACCCAGCGCCGACACGCTCACGATAATGGCTTCCAAGTCGTTCTCTAAAAGCTCTTCGAGTAGATCGGATTGAGACATGTTCCACAAAGGTGCGTATACATCGAGAGAGAGTGTATTGGCTAAATTTTCTACCCGATCCATCTGGTAGCTCGAGGCTACTGCCCCGGTGATAAGGCCTGAGATATCTAAACCTTTTAGACCTTTTTCGAGATCCTCGAGTTCTTCCTCTTTCTTCCCTTCAGTCTCGATCTTCACCAACTCTATACCCATCGACTTGGCTAGATCGGGAACAAGATGCAGGTTTGGCTTGTGGAACATGTAGGAGTCGTCTCTACGCGGAAATACTGTCACTAAACACTCTATGTCCAAGCCCAATGATTGGGCCTTCCAGATCGCTAAGGAAGAATCCTTCCCACCGGAGAACAGCGCTGCATATCCCATATGATTTTTACTCGCTCTCTGATATGACCTTCTGATATTTAGGATGCTTTCGTTTTTCGACTCTTTTCTCCTTGTTCTTGAATATTCTCTTTCTAAGAGTCTCGAGAGCATTATCAAGAGCCTTCATCATGTTCCAGTCGAATTCCTTAGCGTAAAGCATACCGTGGTCCGTAGACAGCCGCAATCTGACACTGTACTTTTTCTGGTTACCTTCTTTCTGATGGGATACCACGTGAACGTTCAAAACTAAAGGTTTGACGACCCTGTTGATTTTTTTCAGATAGCTCTGGATAAGGTCGTATATCTCCTCGTAAATCTCGGGTCCTTCTTCGAGTCCGCTTATCTGAACGTAGACCTGTTCCGCTTCCCGGAAGCTGGTAAGCATCTCTATCATGTCGTAACGGGTCAAAACTCCCTTTAGATCGTCATCTTTCGTGGCTACAAGGGTTGATATATTGTGTTCATTCATTTTCTTAGCGGCTTGATGTATGGTTGAGTTAGGGGTAGTAGTGATAGGCGGTTCGGACGTTATACTTCTTATTTCTACCTTATGTGAATCCCTTTCCCCGGTTCTATCTCCTTTCTCTTGCCTGGTTTCCGGTCGGAAACCTTTTTCCAGGATGTCCTGTATTCCCACCATACCTCGGAGGGTCCCGTGCTTGTCCACCACCGGTAATACTCTCACATCATATCTTTTCATCATCGCCCTCGCCTTGCTTATACTATCATGATCTCGGATAGTTGCGGGTGAAGGCGTCATGAACTCTTTCACCATCGTCTTCTTCAATTCATCCAAAGACGGTATGACCTCTGTTATATTTCTTCGAGTCAAAAAGCCCACGTAATCACCTGATTTTGAAGTCACAGGGACGCCCCTATAGTCGGAAGATAGCAACAGTTCGCTGACCTCTACAATCGAGTCGTCTTCGTCCACGTCCGGTCCCCTGTGAACGAGATGTTTGAGTTTGGTGGAAAAAGACAGATTTCTCCTATCTATGAACATGGTATCGCTTAACACGCCCACCACTTGGTTGTCCTGCACTACGGGGACCTCTTCCATATCGTGTTTCCTCATCAGGCCGATAGCGTCAGAAACGGTATCACTAGGTTCTGCATGAGGTAATTTTTCGCTCATTATGTCTTTAGCTTTGAAATTTTCTACTTTAGCCATGGTTCCATCCTTTTCCATTCCACTCAATGACGCAATCAGGATTTAAGGATTTCCCTACCAATGCATCACTCCGAGATCCTGCGTAAACAAAACGATTTAATAGTTTGTTTTCAATTCACCACCTGAAGGTGTCCTCATGAAAGAAGATGCAGATTATGTATATGAACAGGCGAAAAAGCACGTAGAGTGGTTCTCCAAGTCCCTGCCGATGATCGCCTCCGAGAACATAATAAGTCCGATGGCTAGAGATCTGATGCTCTCCGAATTTCAGGACAAGTACGCGGAAGGCCCTCCTGGTGACAGATATTATGAAGGCAACGTGTACGTGGACAAGGTCGAACGCAAGGTACAGGAACTTGCCAAAGAGATGTTCGGAGTTGACTATGCGGACGTTAGGCCAATCTCTGGCACCAACGCCAACCAGGCCGTGTTGATGGCACTCGGCGGTCCCGACAAGAGTATCACTGCAGTAGATGTCTCCTCGGGAGCACATATAAGCAGCGCAGAATTCGGATCGGTGGGTTTCAGAGGGATGAAACCGAAAACTTATCCCTTCGATGTAGAAGAGATGAACATAGACGTGGAAGGCACGAAGAAACTGATTAGAGATGTGGAACCGGACCTAGCTTTGTTCGGTAGATCTGTCTTTTTGTTCCCTCCTCCGCTGGAGGAACTGCAGGACGTTTTCGAAGAAGTCGGTTGTCATGTTTGGTATGATGCCGCTCACGTGTTGGGCTTGATAGCTGGTGGAGAATTCCAGCAGCCTATGGAGAACGGAGTAGAGGTCATGACCGGCAGCACCCACAAGACTTTACCGGGCCCTCAGCGAGGTATCATCCTCGCTAACCCAAGAGATGAAGGGACGGAAGAAGGCCTTTTCTTCGGCATGTTCCCCGGCGTGGTCTCCAACCATCATCTTCATTCAATGGCGGCCTTAGGTGTGGCTATCGCTGAACATCAAAAGTTCGGTGAAGAGTATGCGGGGCAGATAATAAAGAACGCACAGGCTTTAGGCCAGTCTCTCAGCGAGAGAGGCATCGAAGTGTTGTGCGAGCATAAAGGGTTTACGGATTCTCATACCCTCGCGATAGACGTGCAGGATCAGGGCGGCGGCGAGACTTTAGTAGAAGCTATGGAAGACGCCAACATAATAGCGAACAAGAATCTGATGCCGTGGGACGACGTGGACAGCGCCAATGAGCCCAGCGGCATAAGATTGGGCAGTCAGGCACTGACGCGTTTGGGCATGAAAGAGAGTCACATGGATGAAGTCGCGGAATTCATAAAGAGGATCGTGATCGATGACGAGGATCCAGAAAAAGTGAAAAAAGACGTGATCGAATTCAGAAAGGATTTCCAAGATATACACTACTGCTTCTACGAAGGTTTCCCGGCCCATAAGCATTTCAGTATATTGGACCAGGACTAAAAATCCCTTTCTTTTATTCTATTATTCTGTTCTTTTTTCCAAAGTTATTATTCGGCTAGTTCTTCGTATTCCTCAGCGCTCAAAAGAGACTCGACTTCTCCCTCGTCGGCGATCTCGATGACGGCTATCCACCCCTCTCCGTAAGGGTCTTCGTTCAGTAGCTCAGGCTCACTTTCTACCTCTTTATTGACCTCCATTATCTCTCCTGAGATTGGAATATAGAGGTCTGAAACTGCTTTTACGGATTCTATAACGCCTACCATATCTCCCTTCTCCACTTTTTCACCTTCTTCAGGTAATTCTACGTAGACTATATCGCCGAGTTCGTCCTGGGCGTGGTCGGTGATCCCGTATCTAACTTTACCATCATCAACCTTTATCCATTCGTGGTCTTTGCTATAAACCAAATCGTCTGGTATCTCAGTCATAGTTACCACCGCTCTCATGAAGGAAAAGGGATTATTTAAGATAATCGGAGAGATTTGACGAGAAATATAACAAACAATCTTCAGTCCTCTTGGACCATCTGCTTAAAATGATCTATCGCTTCGTCGATGTATTCCTCGTCCAGTTTTCCCTGAGAACTCTCAGTTTCCAATATCCTGCCGGGTATCCTCAGGTTTTCTACCTTGAAACCAAGGTCCTTTTTCAGCTTGAGTTTTTCAAAATATATCTCTCGGCCGAGCTCCTTCAAATCTTCAACGCTGAGGTCGTAACCTAAAGGTTCTAGAGCATCACTGATTATCTCGGAGCTGTAAACCCCTCTGCCGAAGAAGCATACCACTAAACTGGATAACAGCTGTCTTTCCTGCTCCTCTTCTATCAGCTCCTCCACCAGCTTTGGAGGAGGCGGATATTCGTCGATACTCTGATCCTTGGAATAGCCGGCGTTATCCAGGTGGCTGTGTCTCAGCCCTATAGAATGTCCTACGGCTGCCGCATACCCTGTATGATAACCCGGCATCTCGTTCTTGCCGAAGGCGAGAGCGAAGTCTTTTCCCCCGTATATGTCAGAACATTTCTCTACCCCCTCAGCTAGATGAGAATAGAACTCCGTAGGCTGTTCTAGGATGTAATCTATAGCTTTCAGATAAGCGTCTCTATCGCCGAATTCTAATTTGACTTTTGTCTCTTCCTCGGATATAAGGCCCTCCTGAAAGGCTTCAGTAGCCCACGCAAGGGCGACGCCCGTACTTATGGCGTCCATCCCGTATATCTCGACTTTATGGATCATCTTTAGCAGGTCTTCCTTCGAGCCAATACCGAGCATCGATCCCAGCGCGAATATCAGCTCGTAATCGTAAGATATCTTAATCGTCTTGTAGAAGTAGGGTTCGTCTTTGTATTCCTCTCTCAGGTTGGCTATATGTATGCATGCTATGGGACAGTGGTTGCATGCGATCCGCTGGCCTATGCTTTCCGCGAGTTTCTCTCCACTCAGCTCTTCTGCGTTTTCAAAACTCGTCCGCTGAAGATTTTCCGTGGGTAAGGCCCCTATCTCGTTCAAGGAATTGACGTTCACGGCCGTACCCAGCAAGTGGTATTTCGACATCGCGTCGGATTTTACCGCCTTCTCGTATATCCTGTCATACATATCCCGGTAGGATTTACCGTCATCGACCTTCAAGCTGTTAGTTCCCTTTATCATCAGCGCCTTGAGATTCTTAGAGCCGAATACCGCTCCTAGACCCAACCTCCCGAAATGCCTGTAGGTCTCTGTGGTAACCCCGGCATAGCTAACCAAATTTTCACCTGCACCGCCGATCCTCAGTATACTCCTCAATCCTCTTCCTTTTTCATTTTCCGCTATGATCCTCCCGGTGATTAAAGAGTTGCCTATCCCCCAAAGAGCCTCAGCATCTCGGAAATGAATCTCGTCGTTATCGATGACCACGTAGATCGGTTTTTTACTTTTTCCCTTTATCACCACAGCTCTGTACCCTGCGTTAGATATGCTGGTAGCGCTCCTTCCACCGGCGTGGCTTTCACCTAAATCTCCCGTCAACGGGCTCTTGAACATCGAGACGCATTTAGAAGCTGCAGGATAAGCCGAAGTGAACGGGCCGGATGCTAGAACGACCACATTATCTTCACTCAAAGGATCACAGTCTAATGGGGAAAGATTCTCTCTCATCAACTGGGTAGCCAGACCCGTGCCGCCCAGCCATTTTTCTAGATCCTCCCTTTCCTCCGTCCTCGTTTCGTATTTCGACAGGTCGATAGTGAGTATATCCATGTTCATCCTTCCCTCTCCTCTAAGTTTTGATTTTTTCCAGCTGTCCCTCTTTCTTCGTAAGCCAAAACGTCATGTGGACAGTAATCCACGCAGTATCCGCAGTGAACGCACACCGAGATCTTCCCGTCGCTCCTTTTGAATATCGCTCCGATAGGGCAGGCATATACGCAGTTACCACATCCGATGCAGTCGTCTTCGCTGTATTTCACCCCACCTCCTTCTTTCGGTTCTAGAGCGTCGGTAGAGCAGACCTCGGCGCAGATAGGATCTTCACAAGCCCGACATACTATCACTGTAGCCCCTCTCTCAAAGCCGCTTTTGCTGACCGCTAGTATTCCGGATGAATCCACACCAGCCTCCCCGAACCTCCTAGCACATGCGTACATACAAAGAGCACAGCCGACGCACTTTTCGTCATCTTTGATTATCAGCTTTTTCACTTCATCCACCTTGGTTGAGAGCGGACCCGCTCTAATCTAATAATGTGAGGAGAGGTATAAAATATTGATGATGGAGTTTATGCCTCTCTTTAAGGATATTCATGATCCCCTCTAACAAAGCCCTTCTTCCTTCTTACCTGTTGTCGTAAACTATCTTTCCTCCCACCACGGTCATCTTCACATCTATATCCTGTATGTTTTTCGAGTCGAGAGGATTTTCCGACAGAACAACGAAATCTGCTAGTTTACCTTCCTCGAAGGACCCCAATTTGTTTTCATCTCCCGATGCGTAGGCGCCGTTTATAGTGTAGCTTTGAAGAGCGTTGTAGGCAGAGATTCTCTGTTCTAACACGGGATGATTGATTGCGGAATGTACCCCGTACAGGGGAGACATAGGTAAGTTGTCCGACCCGAAGGTCATCTTTATCAAAGCTCTCTGTATGTCCCAGTAGGGATTTACCTTTTCTAATCTTTCCTCGCCCAACCTCTTTTCGTTCATCTCTGATGATTGAGACCACCGGTAAGCGAAGTTAGGCTGTGTGGATAGAACGAGACCTAGATCCCTGATTCTCCTTATATACTCATCCCAAAGCATCTCCGCATGTTCGATACGGTGCCTCAATTCTTTATTTCTTTCAGAAGCGTTTTCGAAAGCATCTAAAACCGTGGAGATCGCCCTATCTCCTATGGCGTGAGCCATGACCTGAAAATCCCTTTCCTCGGCCTCCTCGATCATATCTTCCATGGTCTCTTGGTCGAGGAGGAGGACACCTCTGTTATCGGGATCATCTTCATATGGCTCTTTAAGCGCCGCTGTTTTGGCGCCGAGAGATCCGTCCGCGTACATCTTCAGACCGTTGAGAGAAAGGAACTCGCTCTTCTTCACGGGTTCAAGTCCGTCCGACTCGTCGAAATGAACATAGCAATTGACCCTTAAGTCAAGAGACTCTTCTTGATCCAATTCCATATAAGCTTCCCAGTTCTCCCTATCGACGACGTCATGGACGCTGGTTATGCCCTTGGAATGGGCGATCCTTATGGCTTTCCGTATCGCCTCTTTCCTTTCCTCCCTGCTAACAGATATGATGTCATCTAGATTCCCCACGACCTTTTCTTTCAATAGGCCCGTTTTTCTGTCCACCATATCCCATTCGTCTCCGATCTTTCCCAGGGCCTCCGAGTTGGCCACGGCCATGTGTCCACAAATCCTTTTGATGATCATGGGATGCTCTTCAGTGACGTCATCTAGAACCTCTTTAGTGGGATAATCGGTTTTCTTCCAAACCGTCTCGTCGAAATCTACACCTATAATCCAATCCCCTTCCTGGGTTTCCTCAACTTCTTTTTCCAGATAGTATTTGGTTTCGTCGAGGCTGTCGAAACCTGAAAGGTCGACCCTATTAACGTCTAGACCCATCTCCACCATATGGGTATGGGAATCTATAAAACCAGGCAGTACGAAACACCCTTCTAGATTTATCTTATCGTCACTCTCCCCCATGATGACGTCAAAATCGTCTATGTGCTTGATCCTGCTGTTTTCGACGAGAAAACCGTGGTATTGTTCAGACCTTTTTTCCACTGGTATAACACTGCAGTTGATAAAACCCTTTTTAGTAATAGTAAAACCCCCTAGATATTCAGAGTGACCTTTTTATCTGTCCGATAGGTTCTTTGGTCAACTCCAAAACATCTTCGACGACGGCTCCGTCTTCCAGCCGTGTGACAAGGATCGCAGACTCACCGCTGTCTTGGATCAGGATCCTGGAGTTTTCCAATTCTACTAGGACATATTTCAGCCGATCTTCTAGTTCGGAGGTAGCCGTTTCCGCAGATCCTAAAAGTATGGCCGACATGGCAACGTACGTTTCCATATGCGCCTCTCTCGGGACCTCTCCAGCTATATGCTTTCCGCTTCGTGAAACAAGGCTGACATCAAATACTTCTTTGTTTTCCTTGATATCTTCTAATATCCTCTCTAAAGAATTTGCTGGAGACATGATGACCACTGCTTTTTGAACTCTAGACGGAGATATGAATGGACTTACACGATTATAAACGTTTTCCTTCGAATTCAACCGTTCCTTAGTGATATGAAAAGATTATTAAAGCAGCATGTAGTAGAACCCAACGATGTCCATAAAAAATTTCGAATTGACAGCTATAGACGCCGAGAGATACAGCAAAAAGGAGGAGAGCAAGAAGAACGTGAAGATAAACCATAACAGTTCAGTCACCAAGATAGAAAAGATCGATGACGAGACAAACAGCATCGATTTCAGGTTCACCGCTAGCTACACCGGGATGGGGAATATAAAGATAGAAGGCAGTCTCGTACACGTCGGCGGAAGCTCAGACCTCGCTAGAAAATGGAGGAAAGAGAACAAGATGCCCAACGAGGTTGCTCAGGAGATACATTCGACCATAATCAAAAACTGTATACCCCAATCCGTCATAATCGCAAGGGACTTGAGGCTTCCACCTCCGATCCCTCTCCCGAAGGTCAACATGCCGGACCAAGGTAACGAGACCAAACCTTCAAAAGGAGGTATGGAAGTAGCTTAATATCCCTGGATCGAACTGAAAACATGGTATATCATGAAGGTATTTTGGTCTCCTCTAACGAGGTCGTTAACGCTGCTGCTATCGGAGCGGATATCGAGACTCAAAAAATAAGATGCAGGGTTTACAGACCTTCCGATACTGCAAGGAACCTCGAACCTAGAGAAAAATTCACGTTCTCTCTGACCGACGATCCGTCATTATTTTTTAAGGGCGCTTTGACCGGTAGAGATGAACCGGACAATGCCGAACTTTCTGAAGAAGAGCTGAGCCGCCAAGACGCTTTTTTTTATCCTGACAGGGCAACAAAGGTCTATTTTTGTAGGGTCGAAAGCACCTCGGAAAAAAAGATAACGGACAGGTACGGGGAAACCCGGCTGAAGAGAGTAGAGGGAAAGGTTCTCTTTGAGGAGCAAAAGAATAAAGGCCAGCACCTAGACAGAAAAAATCCACTGCTCGATGCGATGGTGCACGCAAGTAGGCTTCCTGTAGCAGATGAGAGGCAAAGGAAAGATCTCCAAAAAAAGGTAAGATCTGTCCTTAACTCGTTTGAACCTGATTCTAAAACCGATCAGGCGAAAATAAAAAATAAAATAATCGGATTCATAGAAGAGTGGTCCTGATGAGACTAGATCTTCATATACATTCGATCCACTCCGGCGATTCCCATTGCGAACCTGCAGATATCGTCAGGACCGCTGAAGAGAGAGGGATGGACGGGATGGCTATCATGGATCATAACACCCTCCGAGGTTATCATGAGGCTAAAAAAGTCGATACCGATATGATAATAGTTCCCGGCCTGGAGGTGAGCACTCCTGAAGGACACGTACTAGCTTTTGGTCTTCAAGAGGAAATAGGCAGACAAGATAGCATTCCGGCCGCCATAGAGATGATACGGGAACACGATGCTCTGGCGGTGGCGGCGCACCCTTACAGATTCTGGTCCGGTATGGGTGAAGAGAACGTCCTGAAAAACGACTGGGATGCGATAGAGGGCATGAACGGCAGAGGTTGGGGCTTCAGGAATAGGCAGGCGCAGGCTCTAGCCGAAAGTTTGGATACCCCGGTTACAGGAGGAAGCGACAGCCACAGGTTGAAAACCATAGGGAAGGCATACACTATAGTGGAAGATGTGGAGGACTGGCATGACGTGATAAAGAAGGTGAAGGACGGCGATGCAGACGTGGGAGGGGAAAACAGGACCATCTATCAGACCTTCTTCTACGTGAAGAGAGCCCTTTCAGGGTGGATCAGAAGAGGGTTCAAGAGAATATGATATATTAACTCGATTTAAGTCGATAGAGAGCGTCAAGTATACTGACCACGACCGCTCCTGCGATAGCAGGAATCATCCATTCTCCAAAAGAGGGATCCGCTCTAAAGGCTCTAGCGGTGGGTGCCCTAAGCCCCCCGAGTATGAGGCCGAAAAGGAAAACAAGTGTAGCTTTTTTGTGTTTTTTAAATAGTATCTCCACTATCCTAGCGAAACTGAACAGCCCGGTCAAAGCTCCACTCATGAAGACGACTATTACCAGGATATTCAATCCATTTAGGGCATTGATCAGGTATTCGTACTGTTGTAAAATTATAAGGATGAATGAACCAGATATGCCCGGGAGGATCATCGAAGGTATGGATACCAGGCCTGAGAAGAAGATAACCGGAAGAGAGTGGTTCGTTTTGAAAGGCGAAAGGCCGACTATATAAAAAGCTGAGAAAAATCCGAAGGTCCCTGATATTATCGTTTTTATATCGAAATGTTCAATCCTGTGATATAGTGTTCCCGCGGATGCGAGAATCAGGCCAAAAAAGAAGGCGAAAGTTACAGCCTGGTATTCGTTTAAAAAGGTGCCGATAAGTCGAGCGAGTATCAGTGTCGCGGAAGCGATGCCTATCAGGAGCGGCGATAAGAATTTGTAGTCAATCGATTTCAATTTTTTTAGGAATTTATCTTTTTCTCCCACGAAAAGTGATAGAGGGCTCTTTAAGGGGATAGTATTGATGGCGTGGATTAATCTCTCATATATACCCATCAATAAGGCCATGGTCCCACCGGAAACGCCGGGAGTGATGTTGGCTAGCCCTATCACGAAACCTTCTAGTAACGTTATGATAGACTCTTTTACCTTCATCTCGACGGAGACCTAGAAATCTATCGGTTGTTATATTTTTCGTAAAATCTTCGTTTCAGACTAATGTTATGAGTAATGGGAGGACAACGAAGAGGCCGATCCAAGTGAATATATTGGCGAATATCCCGACCATGATAGGTCTGATAAGATTGTTGGACAGGAAATCGTTCAAGGAGGCGGAAGACATGAGGTCTTGTACGTCCTTTATAGTCGGCTGCCTAACCCTAGCCTCCACGTACCCGGCGATCCATCCGGGGCCGATCAAAGTCAAGGACATAAAAGGAGCTAAGAGGAAGGAGATCAGGATGGAAAGCCCGTGTCCTCTGCCGATGAGAGCCCCGAAAGAAGCCATCCCTCCGACCGCTATAAACCAATACAGCCAGGCCCTCCATATGCTGAGCACGTCGGAGAAGAGAAAAAGATAGATGGCTAAGCTTATGAAGAATATGGGCGAAGCGTATCGGAGTAGCTTCTTGTATAACTTCTTTCCGACCTCCTCTAGATGAGCGTGTCCGGAGACTTCCCCCTTCCTCTCTTCCTCTCTAGTCAAACCCCCGAGCTTCTTTTTTAAATCATCGATCTTGCTCCTAGGGATGATAGCCAGCATCTTGCCCCCTTTCGAGAGCTGGTATACTTTCCTGGACATGTATTCTAATCTTTCCCACCTTGCTTTTTCAGCTATGTCCGGAGAAAACTTGTCTAAAGTGCTGATGACCCCTTCAACCATGTCGTCATGTTTTTCCATCTCATCTACTGATCTCTCTTTCTTTTCATCAGAAAATGAGAGCATGGCAGATTTGAAGTACCAACCGACCTTGAGCGTCTCGATGGGAGACATGTCCCTCACGGCCCTTTTCAGAGTAACGGTGATGTCCCTGTCGATGAACTTCACGTCGACGTCAAGAAAGTCGGCGACGTCGACCAACTCGGCTATATGGGCTTCGGGTTCCACCTTTTTGAAGTTCCTTAGATTTTCTCTCACCGCATCCACGAACATCTGGTACATGAGAGTACTGGATTCCCCTCCCTTATAGGAAGACAGCAATGGTTTTTTCAACCATTCCTCTTTCTCCTCTAGAGACTCGAACCGCTTCTCGCAGAGCGCTAAACCAATGGATGTAGGTCTATAATTATCTATTAGAACTTCTAGCTCCTCCTTTAGGTCCTCCCCACCTATGTAATCGACACCCACCAGTATGATCTCATCGCTGAACTCCTCTACTTCCATAGTTCGATACTTTCCATCAGGAGGTATATTACTAAAACTTTTTTATACTTTGTGAGTTTGGAATACAGACGATGTTGGCTGCCATAGGATGGACCTTGCTGTTAGCTGTCGGTGTCATACTCCTTGTGAAAGGAGCCGACGTTTTGGTCGAAGCCGGGGGTAAGACTGCGGCTTACCTTGGAGTTTCCTCAGTAGTGGTCGGCCTCACACTGGTATCCTTCGGCACGTCTTTACCAGAGCTGGGGTCTAGTGTAAACGCGGTGCTGAAGAACAGAGGAGGGATATCCGTGGGTAACGTAATCGGTTCCAACATAGCCAATGTCCTTCTAGTGCTTGGTATCAGCTCTTTGATAAGGCCGATCTCTGTGAACGAGAAGGCGATCAAAAGAGAGATACCCCTCATGTTCGGAGCCATGGCTCTTTTATTCATCTTCGTTTCCTCTTTGTATTCGGGCCAAAATATCATCAAGAGATGGGAGGGAGTCTTATTGCTCGTGGCTTTTGCAAGTTACATTATCTTTTTCGGTTGGATCTCCCTTAAGGCGAAACAGAAAAAAGACGCTGAGTTCCCTCCTGTCGAGGTGGACATCGAGGTCTTCGAGAGGGTGGAGGACTTCGATTGGAAGATCAACCTCACCAAGATTATAGCCGGCATCCTCGGCATAGCTATAGGATCTGAGCTGATGATACGGGCCGCTATCTTTTACATAGACGAGTACCACCTGATCGAGGGTGTGGTGGGATTGACCATAATCGCCATATCCACCTCCCTCCCGGAACTCGCGGCTTCGTCCGTAGCCTCGTACAAGAAGCATTCAGGTATATCTTTCGGGAACGTGATCGGCTCGAACACCTTCAACATATTGATGGTCCTCGGAGTAACTGCTTCTTTGACTCCTCTTGCCGTTTCCCCTGAATTATACTCAAGCCTCTTCATAATGTTGTTGGCCAGCCTTTTTTTGACCGCCGTGGTATATTTTAGAAAGAAAATCACTCGCCTGGAAGGCGGTCTTATGCTCGCCGCTTATTTTCTTTACCTATTCTATATAACCCAATTCGGTTAGACTCAATAGCCGTAGTGGAACATCTTACGGTTTTTAATGATCAGTATAAGTCCGCTCAGAGAAAGAAACAAGCTGGAAAACAGGTAGAGAGCAGGTGGGGTGTCGCCCAGGAGGAAAAAACTACTGTCTGAATTCAATCCACCCCAAAGTACCGAACCCAAGACTGCAAAAATACCTCCGCTCAGCGAAACAGCGAAGGACCTCGCCCGAAAGGTATTCAATGCACCTATGATCGTCAGTACGAGGAAGAATGAGCCCGCGATGCCAACCCCTCCACGGAAAACCGAAAGATCTTCGAACAGGAAGAGGGAAACGGAGCCGAGGGTGAAGAAGGCGACGGCCAAAAGGAGGAAGCCCCCTCCTATCTTCAGTCGAGACTCCTTACCCCCGCCGGGGCCGGGATAAGGATTGAGACCTCTATTGAGCTCCCAGTAGTACTTTGTTTCTTTTACCCTCCGCTTCTCCCACAGGTCTCTATAATTAAATCCGCAGTAGGGACAAGTGACCTGTACCTTTTCAGCCACCCTGTTCTCTTCGTTCACGTGGAAATGCGCTCTGCACCTAGGGCAGTGAGTTAATAGGTTTTTCATCAAATGGTTATAGTCAAGAAGAGAATAAGAGTTTTTTGTTCCTGATAGAGACCTTTCAAGAAGAAAACATATTTAAGAGGGTGATAGATTAAGCCTACAACTTGTCACCGAAGATCGACCTACCGGAAGGACTAAAAGCCCAGGAGATAGAGGGCCCAGGAAAACTTCAGCCACTGTTGAAAAAGTTGAAACGTTATTCATTTCAGGGTTACCTTAAGATAAGTGTTCGGGATGAGTTCGAAGGCTATCTTGTGTTGAAGGAAGGGCTGCCTAGAAACGCTTTATTTTACGATCTAAAGGAGGATGAGCAGGAAAAGGGTCTGCCCGCCCTGCAGCAGATCCATGCATTGAACTCAAATCCTAACCTCTACATCTCGGTACACACCGATCTGGACATCGATGAGTTGATTGAAAAAGTTGGGGGAAAACTCCCCGCTCGAGGCGTCGAAAAGACCGGCACTGGTAAAACCCCAACACCCGATAAACCGAGTGAGATGTTCAAGCAGCAGACTTTAGAGCGGTCCGAAGGGGCCTTGAGTGATCTATCCGAGGAGGTCAAAGAAGATTTTCTAGAGAGGTATTCTTTTAGAAACTTCATCGTTGGTCCCAATAACCGGTTCGCCTACACGGCGGCTCTCTCGGTGGCAGAAAACCCAGACGAGAGTTACAATCCGCTTTTCATAACCAGCAAGACCGGGCTGGGCAAGACCCATCTTTTGAAAGCAATCGGCCGAGCGCAGCTCATAGACGATAAAGATAGAAAAGTGAAGTATGTCGTGACCTCTAAACTTTTGAACGAGATAGAGGAAAGCGAAAAGGAAGACCAGATGTCCGACCTAAGAGAGAAGTATCTCGACACTGAGACTTTGCTATTGGACGATGTACAATCCTTGGCCAACAAGGAACATCTCCAGGAGGAGTTTTTCTATATACTCTCGGAATTGCAGAGCAAGGGAGGTCTGATCGTATTATCAGCTGATCGATCGCCGGAAGATCTGCCGCAGATCGAGGACCACCTGATCTCACGCTTCAGGTCGGGCCTTGTGGTTGATATCTTAGCCCCTAGTTACGAAACCAGGAAGAAGATAGTCGAGTTCAAGGCGGAAAGAGAAGGGCACGAGATACCGGAAGACGTGGTGAACTACATGGCTAAAAAGATCAGGAAGAACGTGAGCTCTATCGAGGGGGCTTTGAACAGGGTCACCGCTTACTCATCACTCCTGGATAAGCCCATAACCCTCGAAACCATGGAGGACGTTCTGACGAGATACATAGATAAAGAGATCGATACGGGGGAGAGGCTCAAACCTCAGTTCAAACCCGGGAGAAGCTACATCGTAGAAGAAGAGACTACGCCCTCAGAGGGTTTGAGTCTCCTCGATGAATTACCGTCCCGAAAGCAGAAGTTCGTGCTCTCAAGGATGAACCCTGAGCAGATCAAAGACGAGTATGAGCTCAAAAACTCGGAGATCGCATGGTTGACGGATAGAAAGAGCGAAGAGCAGCCTACCATACCCCCTAATCTAGAGAGATTGAGTTGGACACTAGAAGAGCAGATCAAGAGTATGGACGTTGTGTTCATCGACGGACTTGAATACTTGATAAGCAACACTAGTTTTGACGCCAGCATACAGTTCATAAGACACATCGTGGACGTGGTCTCTGAAACCGACACTGTGTTCGTGCTCGTCGTCAATCCGAAGGCGTTAGAGAGCAAAGAGATCAGTATACTGGAGAGGGAGATGGACGTGATCTCCTACGTAAGTTAAGATATTTCATTCTTCTTCGTTTTCATCTTCCTCGGAGTCAGTAGTTAGATGATCCAACAGGGGTCTGCTGTTGGACATTATTTTAGGATGGGGATTCGGGTCATGTATGTTGACGTTTTCACATCTTTTGCATACCAGGGCTACGGCGAACTCACCTTCGTGTCCGCAGCTCGGGCATTCGAAAGTTTTGGGTAATAAAGTGGAATCCTGTATCTTGATTTCGAGCCGAGCCAATCTGCTGCCTAAAAGACCGATCTGGGTGGCCAGTTTATCTTCCATGCTACGTTCTTTTTCTTCCTTTCCCAACTCGGAATACTTTTGATAGAGAGTCTCCGCTTTATCGGCGGCACAAAAACCGCTTTTGACTAATTCTTTTGGTTCCTCACCCTCCTCGAACATCTCGAAGGCCTTCGACTCGAGCGCCATTTTCTTCAACCTCTCTGACATGTTGGGGTTACCGGAGATTATATCTCTGATTTTCCCCACTGGCTTATCGAGTTCATCCGCTATCTCTTTCAACGACAGCCCTTCATCGGATAATTCGAGGAGCTCTTCTTCATCTAGCTCAGCACTCATGATACACAACCCAAACTATCTTTTCACTTATAATTATTGTGAATGGTGTGGAAAAATCATCTGAGATCAAGACTGATATCTAGAGATCTTATCTGGTGGGTCAAGGCGCCGACAGAGATGACGTCTATCCTCGTGGCGGCCACCTTTTCTATAGTATCAAGGTCTATGTTCCCCGAGGCCTCCAAAGTAGCTTCACCGTTGACTATTTGGACGGCCTTTTCCATCTCTTCTATAGACATGTTATCCAACATGATTATGTCTGCGTCGGCTTCTAGGGCTTGCTTCACTCCTTTGACGGATTTCACTTCCACTTCTATTTTTACCGTGTGGCTTTTTCTCACCCTGCCTACGGCCTCTTTTATGCTTCCCGCCGAGCGTATATGATTGTCCTTTATTAGCACGGCGTCGTAAAGTCCCATCCTGTGGTTGTTCCCTCCTCCGGTCCTGACCGCGTACTTTTCTAGTATGCGGAGGTTAGGCGTGGTCTTTCGAGTATCGACCACCTCTACGTCGTGACCTTCAACCTTTTTTACGTATTGTCTGGTCCGTGTGGCTATACCGGATAGCCTCTGAAGGAAGTTCAACGCGGTCCTTTCGCCTCTCAGGATGCTCCTTGTCTTTCCGGAGACCAACGCGATCTTTTCTCCAGGTTTTATGGTCTCGCCGTCTCTCTTTAAACGTTCAAAATCGATATCGCGGTCGATCTCTTTGAAAACCATCTCCGCTACGGGCAGACCCGCGAGTATCCCTCCCTCTTTGGACTTTATCTCTGCAGAGGAACTCACGTTTTTTGATACAACGCTATCGGTGGTGATATCTCCGGTCCATATATCCTCCTCTATAGCCTCGACCACTATCTTTCTAACCCTGTGTTCGTTCATCTTACATACCCCTCAGGATGCTCTTTATTGAAAAGGACTTGTTTATCTTTCCATTCCGACTTTTTATCAGGATGGTCGGCCCTATAATGTGCTCCTCTACTTTCTTCTCTTATCAGAGCGGACCTAGATATCAACATCCCGACTCTAAGCATATTTTTGACTTCTTGACCTTTGGTGTTAAATACTTCGATATTTTCGATCAGTTCTATCTTTTCTTCCAACCAGCCAATGAGCTCTAGAAGTTTATCTTTTTCTCTCATGATCCCGGCTTTATCCATCATGAGACGCCTAAACTCTTTCTTGAGTTCTCTCAACTCCAAGTCATCGGAACTACCATTTTCTAATTCAATATCGTCTGTGTTTACGGAACTACTATCGACTCCATTTTCTCTTATCTTCTCAAAGATCCTGTGTCCGAAAACTATACCCTCGAGTAAAGAATTACTCGCTAAACGGTTGGCACCGTGAACACCCGTCGAGGCGACTTCACCGCATGCAAAAAGATTCTGAATGGAGGTACGGCCGTGTAGATCGGTTTTTACACCGCCTATCATGTAATGAGCGGAAGGTACCACCGGTATCAGATCATCAGCCATATCTATACCCTTTTTCTTTAAAGTCCGGTAGATATTGGGGAATCTTCCTTTGATATATTTCTTATCTAGGTGGGTGACGTCCAACCAGACGTTCTCTTTATCGGACTTTTCAGTCTCCTCGACGATGGCTCTCGCCACGATATCTCGTGGTGCTAGTTCAGCCTCCTCGTGATATTCCTTCATGAACCTATCGCCTTTCTCGTTCCTGAGATACCCTCCTTCTCCTCTTACCGTCTCCGATATCAAGAAGGATACTCCTTCAGGGTAGTATAATGCAGTGGGATGGAACTGTATGAACTCCATGTCTACGATATCGGCACCGCTTCTATAGGCTACAGCCACTCCGTCACCCGTAGTGACTTCAGGGTTAGTAGTATTTTTATAAACCATCCCGCAACCCCCGCTGGCTAGAATTCCGTACGATGCGTCGTAAAAAACAAGGTTTTCCTTTTCGTGATCCCAGCAGAGCGCACCGGTAAATCTGTTATCGTTCACTATCATATCTATAAGGAACGTTCTTTCGCTCAACTCAATATTTTCACCGTTCCTGACGACACCGGTTAAAGACTCTCTGATTTCCTCACCAGTGGCGTCTCCTCTTGCGTGCAATACTCTCCTTCTGCTGTGTGCACCCTCTCTAGCCAAGTCTAATTCCCCTTCGATAAAATCGAATTGCGTACCCAACTCTATCAGCTCGTTGACCCTCTCAGGTCCCTCCTTTACTAAAACTCTTACAGCCTTTTCATCACAGAAGCCGTCTCCCGCGTTTAAGGTATCTATCATATGCAGCTCCCAGGAATCACCTTTATCTAGGACCGCGGCTATGCCTCCCTGTGCATACTGGGTACTGCTTTCCTCGACCTTATTTTTAGTGATCACCTGAACGTGACCCAGTCTACTCAGTTTCCAGCCGGTATAAAGGCCGGCTATTCCACTTCCGACAACGAGAAAATCCGTTTCGATATGTTCATCTATAGGTGGAGTCATCACTCACTTCCTCTTCCTATCTCGACCATCCTTTCTAGAGGTTTCTTTGCTTTCCGCGCTAATTCTTTATCCACGGTCATGACGGGTTCTAAATTTTCGAGGGATTTAACGACCTTCTCTAATGTTATCTTCTTCATGTTCTGACAGGTAGGGTCTCCAGGGAAATGATACTCTTTTTCCGGCACCTCCTTTTTCAACCTGTATCCCATCTCCTTCTCGGTGCCGATTATCATGTCCCGAGCGCTGGTCGTTTTAGCCCTCTCTAGGATCCCGGCGGTGGATTCTACGTAGTCCGCGAGATCCACCACTCTGGGTCTACACTCGGGATGCACGACGACTTCCGCTTCAGGGTACTCGTTCACCATCTTTTTCACGTCTTTTTCGCTGATGTTGTCGTGCGTGGCACAGTATCCGTCCCACACGTCAACTTCCTTTTCCTCGACGAAGCGGTTGATGTAGCTGCCCAGGTTCTTGTCCGGCACGAACAATGCTTTGGAATTGTCTAAACTTTCTACAACCTTCACGGCGTTGGAAGAGGTGCAGCAGACGTCGGATTCCGCCTTGGTCTGGATATTGGTGTTGACGTAAGATACAACGCCGGTTTCAGGATTTTTCTCCTTGTAATCTTTCAGTTCTTTCAAGTCGACCATCTCGGCCATGGGGCACCCCGCTTGCGGTTCTGGATGGATGACGTTCTTGTCAGGGTTGAGGATGGCTGCGGATTCCACCATGAAGTCGACCCCGCAGAACACGACGTTCGAAACATCCAGCTCGGCAACCTTTCTTGCCAGCCCGAAAGAGTCGCCCACGAAGTCCGCCGCGTCCTGTATCTCGCCCACCTGGTAATTGTGCGCCACGATGACAGCGTCGTTCTCTTCCTTCAATTCCTCTATCCTACCAATCAGAGACATCGCTTGTCCATATATGACCTTATTATAAGTTTTTACCCCGTTGGTAGGGAGTTGGGAAAAAGCTCTTGCTGAATTTCGACTTGGGCGTGTGAGGATTATCTGTTGGAAGAATAGATATTTAGTTATCTCTTTTTTATCCGTACCCCTCTGGATGCTCTACCCCCATATTCTTCCTTTCGTCACATTCAAGATGAACAGAAGCGCCATAGATACTAGGAGGATCGTCCCACGGACGTAAGATCCCACAGGTAAATAGTCTCACTTCATCATAACCGCTCTTACACTGCAGAAGTCCATTCAACAGATTAGCCTACACCGAACGGAGTGAATTTTAACAAAAACATGTCCACCTGCAGAAGGAAAGCGAGCTTTACTCTTAGGGTTAGACGTGAGTTTACGGACTATTTTGGCTTCTTAAAGATAGTAAGGGTATAGAGGAATTGCCTCTTTATTCACCACAAAATACATATATTGGAATTTAATTTATCTACCTGATTAGAGGGAAAAATATGGAAACAAAAGGAATGATAGGAGGAATTTTGGCGATCATAGCGCTGGTGTTGATAGTAGTAGCCATGTTCACCATGCCGTGGTACAATGTACACACTGAAAGGACTGTTCAGGACCAAACGATGGAAACCGATATGGACTATCATATTGACCATTTAGAGGTAAGCTCCTCTGAGAGTGACGAGACTGACGAGATAGACTATGACGACGAATCTATCCCAGACGACAGTGAGGTCGTGAATACATTTGAGACCACGGAGATGATGGGTTTTGGAGGAATAGCAGGCGCTTTACTGGCGATGATAGGAGCTTTCGCCGTTGCTGCCGCTAAACTGAATCAAAAGATCGGCGCAGTGCTGGTAGTAATAGGACTGGTGATCGCTATGGCAGCCCCGCTTTATCTCATGATGCAGCTGCCCGGCGCCTTCGAAGCGGATGAAGAAAATCCGGATGACAAAGGACCCCACCAAAGTTTCTTCGGTTCCAAAAGTGAAGATGGTTATGAGGAATCTTGGGGACCGACTACAGGATGGTACATGGCACTGGTCTCCGGTATTCTCCTAATCGTCTCTCTTGTACTTGTGGCGTTAAGTTCCCCGGTGACCATGGATTCTGAAGAGGAGACCCTTGCTGAAGAGCCGTATGAAGAACCCGCCCCAGAGCAGGAAGAAGAAAACTGGTAAACCGAAGGACCCTGAGGTCAAACCAAAACCTTTCTTTTTATTCTTTTCAATAACAAAAGTTCAAGCGATGTCATTAATGAATCAGCTAATAATCTATTTTTAAACAAAAAGCATATATATTGAAGCTTACTATTATAATATTGAAGTGAAAAATCATGGGTGGAAGAAAGTCTAGTAGCAAAAAGACTAAAAAATCGGCCAAAAAACACAAGGATCGAGCTAAAAGCCTGAAAAAACAAGCTAAGTATGAGAAAAAGGCGGCTAAACAAGAAAAGAAAATCGGTAAATATGAGCAAAAGATCGAAAAATACCAGAAGAAAATAAAAGATTTAAAGAAGAAGATAAAGAAGGTTAGGAAAAAGAAGAATAAATATCAGCAAAAAGCAAAGAAGACTGGACCGAAAAAGTAACAAATTAAATTAAGAAAAAACTCTCGCGAAATCGATTCGAAATCAAATTGCAGTCCTTGATAACCTATCTAAACTTATAGCTTTAAGCATGTCATTCTTTTGATGACAGCTTCTTATCAGAATAGAAAATTATCACCAACTCAATGGAGGGGCTTCGTCCCGAAATGTTTGAGTTCGACATAAATCAATTTAACTTTTCGAAAATCTATCTAGCCGAGATTTTTTTGAATCTTTATTTCGCGGGAAAACCGGCTAGTAGCCAAGTGGCAAAAGTATTGAGAATGATACCTGCCAGTACAACAAAAGCATAAACGCCTATTGGTGCATTTCCCTGATTACGGAATACCTCTACGATAATTATCCCGATAATCCCTCCAAGAGCTCCAAGTCCTATGGTATAATAAAATATGTGTTTACTCGCCTCTTCACTTCTCCGTGAAAGGAGAACAGATAAAATGATCATGAGACCTATTACGAGCAGATAGATGAAACAGCTTCCGCCTTCCATATTTTCACCTTTTAATAAGCTTTTGTATATTTATTTTTTCGGGATGTGGCCCAACGAGGATAAAAGTTATAAGAGGAAAAAATGTATCAAGCTTCAAAATATATCAAAAAACCTAGGTAGGGCTTTAATATGACGCTGCCCGATTTTGTTATCTGTGGAGCTCAAAAATCAGGTACTAGTTCTTTATCTTATCTCCTCTCACAACATCCAAAAATTTGTGAGACCGTTTGTGAAGAGATGCACTTTTTTTGCTGGGACGAGACATATAAACAAGGCGAGGAATGGTATGAAAAAAAGTTCAAAGATTGTGAAAGTGATAATAAGATAGGGGAGAAGACCCCTTATTATATGTATCATCTAAAGGTTCCAGGAAGGATGAAAGAGGTGATCCCAGAAGCTTAGTTGATGTTTATACTCCGAAATCCATTTGATAGGGCCTATTCTCACTATTGGCACGAAGTCAGGAAGGGAGGGGAGCGCTTGAGTTTCGAAGAGGCGATCAAAAAAGAGGAAAAAAGGATCAAAAAAGACAGCTATAAGAAAAATCACTTTTCATACCTGGACAGGGGAAAATATGCTGAACAGATAAAGGGATTTCTAGAATATTATGACAGAAAAAAAAATCAAAAAAGTGATATTTGAAGATTTCAAGGAAACCCGGATCCAAACCGTAAAAGAATTATATCGGTTTTTAGGGGTTGATCCTGATTTCATCCCTGAAGAAAATGAAAAAAAAGACGCGGGAAAAAGGCCACGTTCTTTATTTCTCTCACGAATAGCACATTCAGGAAACCCATTCCTAGGAGAGCTTCCTCAAGTCCGACTTAACGAGACCAATAAAGGTCTTCAGGTTATGGGAGGTGCGCTGAGGGCTTTAATTAATAAAGTCAATTGGAAGACAGGATATCCCAACATGGAGGTGGACACAAGAAAAAAGCTGAATCAATATTTTGAACCGTATAACAAAAAATTAGAAAAGTTATTAGACATCAATGTTGATCATTGGAAAAACTGAAAGATGTTTATTTGGAGAAGGGCTATATCAGTAGGAAAATATATATTTTCATCGATAACTGGAGAAAGAAGGGTATGAGTATGAATTTTAAAAGAAAAGAAAAGTGCTCCCGGGGGGATTCGAACCCCCGTGATCGGCTTTCCCTGGCCTTCACCGGCCTCGAAAGGCCGAGATGATTGGCCGGACTACACCACAGGAGCGAAAGCGAATGGAAAGAAGTTTCGCGACTGAGAGGAATCGAAGATTCCTCGTGGGTGCAAATTGTGAAGCAATTTGCGACTTATTGGAACTTTGTTCCGAGTCAGGAGCAATTAATATATCGTGGCTTCCTCTTACAAGTCGGGCTTAATATATATTTTTCTCCTATTCCTTCAAAGCGAAGGGCGAAAAACTTATACTCACTTTACAATACCCATTCGGTGGTAAGTTGAAGGAGAAAGATCCCTTCGTTTACGCTCACGAAAAGGAGAAAGAGATAGTTTGGATGAGTCAAAATACAAATCAGATAAAGACATCGCCGAAGATTATGAAGGCTATGAAGAAAACCCTAGAGGAGGGAAAGCACAACCTTTATCCTCACAGCGACGGTATCCTAGGTTTCAAGGATGAGATTTTGAAGGACTTGGGGCTAAAGGATGAAGGTTTCGACGCCTTGATCACCAACGGCGGGATAGAAGGGACTTACACACTGACTAGAGCTATGCTAGATGAAGGAGATAACGTTGTCGCTTCCGATCCCAGCTTCATGCCCATCCATCATCAGATAGAATTATGCGGCGCTGAACCTAAAGAGATAGATATTTACAAGGACCCCTACAGAATGACAGTAGAGGAAGTCAAAGAGGCCGTTGACGACGATACGGAGATGATACTTTTTATAGACCCGCTCAACCCTTTGGGTAGTTCTTATACTAAAGAAGAGGTGAAAGGGATATCCCAAATAGCGGAGGATAACGATTTACTGCTGATACATGACATCACGTACCGCGATTTCGCCTTCGAACACACCCTAGCCTCCAATTTTGTCCCCGAAAGGACGATATTCGCCTGCTCTTTCTCTAAAAATGTTGGATTCGCGGGTATGAGATTGGGCGCTCTAGTGATGCCTGAAGAGTATTCCGACATCTTACATAAATATCGTACTAACGTTCTTTCCGCAAACGTGATAGCTCAAGTCGGCGCCAAAAAAGCGTTGGAGATAAAAGAAGAGTGGTTGCCGGACATGGTTGAACAATCCAGGAAGAACCAAGAGATCATCAAGGAAGCAGTCGAAGAGATACCCGACATACATCTGCCCGTTTATCCTTCCAGCACGAACATGTTCGTCATAGATGTGGAAAAGACGGGCTTAGATCCACAAAAAATACAGAGAAAACTCCTCTACGAGCACGATGTTTTCGTCCGCGGAGGCAATTATCTTTCAAAAACTGCAGGGGACAAGTTCATCCGTGTCTCTTTCACGGTACCTGAAGAGGGCGCAAGAAAGTTCGCGGAAAAACTGCCGGTAGTGATGGATGATCTGAGATGAGCGATGAAGAAGCCGCATCTGTTTCCGAAGGCGTTTTCAAGATCGATGGACGTTATCATACGCTGAATCTTGTTCCTGGGACCTCGGTTTACGGGGAAGATCTTTTACACCTCCACGATGCAGAGTACAGGCAGTGGGATCCGAACCGCAGCAAACTGGCTGCTTTCCTCGTCAAGCAGGGGAGTCTCCCCTTCCAATATGACTCGGAAGTTCTTTATCTGGGGGCGGGGGACGGCACCACCGTTTCTCACATCTCCGATATCCTGACCGACGGGAAGATATATGCCGTAGAGGTGGCTAAAAACCCCTACAGAAACTTGCTCCAACTTTCCAAGAAAAGGAAAAACATCTTCCCTATACTGTCAGACGCGCGCCGCCCTGAAGAGTACCGGGAATTGGTGAACGAAGTCGACCTCGTTTATCAAGACATCGCTCAAAGAGATCAGGTTGACATATTCATCAAAAATTTAGACTTCTTGAAGGAAGGCCACCACGGACTGATCGCCGTAAAATCCAGGAGCATAGACGTTTCAAGCTCACCGGGCAAGATTTACCAAAGAGTAAAGAAAAAGCTTAAAGATAATGACTATGAAGTGGTGATACAGGTCGATATCTCGCGATGGCAAAAAGATCATGCGGTATTGGTGGTTGAAAAGTGACCTTCCTAGAACACTTCGTTCAAAAGCTATTTTATACCCTTATCTCCATTTAGGCCCGATGATCGATATCCTCAAAGATGAAGAGGAATTCTATGAAACGATCCAAGGGAAGTTGTTCCTTTTTTTCACCCCCTTCCTTATAGCGGCACTATACATCTATTTGCTGTATCTAATCATCCACGACCTGACCATATTTTGGATAGTGGGCGGAGGTATACTCACCTACTTTTTTCCACCCGCTGGCAAGGAGAGCGTGATACCTGGAACCATATTCATCTTACAGAGTAATTACCGCTCCCTCCCGGCATACACGATAATATTTGTGGTGGCTGCATCCATTGCCTTCGTTGATATAGTGTCATCTTATTTCCTGCTCTGGAATTTTTACATAGCTGAAAAGATACCTCTCATAGGAAAATGGATACAAAATTTTCAAGACTATGGGGCGAAGAAGATGAAAGAGAAAGAATGGATAAAAAATCTGGCATTTCTTGGCGTAGCGGTCTTCGTTGTTTTCCCTTTCCAGGGCAGCGGCGGCGTCGGAGGTTCGATCTTCGGGAGGGTCATCGGCATGAACAAATACCGTGCCTGGCTCGCGATAATCACCGGTTCTTTCACGGGCTGTTTTGTGATCGCCATCTTAGCATACTACACCGGTAACGCAATAATAGATATATTCAAGACCGATATTTTTGCGGGGATCGGAGCTCTTGCCCTCGTCATCGTAGCGTTTATATTCCTCTATCACTTCTATAAGAGCCGATTGTTCGGCGAGAAAAAGGTTGAGCAAAAATAAAAGGTGAGATCATGGAACTCAAAGATCGTAATATATTGGTTACTGGGGCCGCAGGTTTTATCGGCAGTCATCTATGTGACGCACTCGTTAAGGACAATAAGGTGATAGGCTACGATAATCTTTCTTCAGGTAAAGAAGAGATGATCGAACATCTTGAAGACGAGCCGAACTTTGAACTTGTGGTGGGAGACATACTCGACGAGGAAGCTCTATCCGAACAGATGAAGAGATGCGATATGGTCTTCCATCTAGCCGCAAATCCAGACGTAAGAGTCGGGGCGGAAGATACCTACGTGCATCTAGAACAGAACATCATAGGCACCTACAACGTATTGGAGACGATGAGGAAAAATGGGGTCGAAGAGATAGTGTTCACGTCATCCTCTACGGTTTACGGCGAGACTGAAGTCATCCCCACTCCGGAAGACCTCGGCCCGCTGAAACCCATATCACTCTACGGCTCCTCTAAATTGAGCTGTGAAGCGCTTATATCCTCATTCTGCGAGACCTTCGACATGAGATCCGTATCGTTCAGATTCGCCAACGTCGTAGGTCCTAGAAGCACACACGGCGTTACCTATGATTTTGTCCAAAAATTGAAAGAGGATCCCACGGAACTGGAAATATTGGGGGCCCCACCGGGTACGAGCAAATCTTACTTCTATATAGACGACTGTATCGACGGTATGCTCTACGCGACGAGAAATTCAGAGAAAAGTGTCGAGTTCTTCAATCTTGGTTCGGAGGACTACATAACGGTGAAGCGGATAGCGGACACGGTCTGTGAAGAGATGGGTTTGGAAGAGGTCGATTACAATTGGACCGAAGAATCTGGTGGAGACAAAGGAGGTTGGGAAGGAGATGTAGAGGTGATGCTCCTTTCATTAGAGAAGATGAAAAACCTGGGTTGGTCACCGACATATGACAGTGCCGAGACCATCGCTAAAACGGTGAGAGCTTTGACTAGCGACAACAAAAATTGAAGGAAGAATTCCGGAACGCCGAGATGGTCTCTACTTGACGATCATATCAAAGAACTCAAAATGTTGACCGGGTCGGCGATCCAGAGAGCTACAGATATACATGTTATGAAATAGATGTAGTAGAGGATGCTGTATTTATACTCGCTCAATTTTTCCAACGCCTCTTCTGTCATACGAAATCACCAATACGTCATACAATGTTATGACAGATATAAGAACACATCCTCTCTTATATATAATTTACCCTTAATCCTGCGGAAAATACAGTTAAACAACACCAAAAAAATATAAGTAGTTAAATTACTATCTTATTCATGTCAGAGGCATCTGAATGGATAAAAAAATCCACAAAAAAATAGATAAGCATGATGAATCTATCACCATCGTTGACATCCAAGAGATGATCAAGGAGATTCAAGAAGAGAATCCCGATCGAGAGGTTTTTTTCGATGGAGATGAATATGCTATCTGCAGCAGAAAAAAGGAAGGGTGACCCTTGATTCTGATCAAATTAGGCGGCAGTGTTTTGACTAACAAAGATAGAAAATATTCTTTCAGGACCCAAGTTGTAAAGAGGCTCATCAATGAAATAAAAGAGAGCTCGGCGGAGGAGTATATAATCGTCCACGGCGGAGGGAGTTTTGGCCATCCGGGGGCTGAAAAATATGGGTTACATACGACCCAGCCGGAGAAACCGGCAGAAGGCCTGTCCAGGGTCCAACTCGATATGAGGAGGATGAACAATCATCTCTTGGAGATCATGTTGGAAAGGGGTATCTGGGGAGTTTCGATCCCAGGGGGCTTGATCACCCTCTTCGAGGACGGCGAGCTTTACGAACTGGATCAGGAGATATTTCAACGATATCTTTCCCTAGACACCCTCCCGGTTTCCTTCGGCGACGTGGCGATCGATAAAAATAGGGGCCTAACCATCTGCTCTGGAGACGACATAATGCTGGGATTGTCTTCCTTGGCCGATAGAGCCGTCTTCGTCAGCGACGTGGACGGCATTTACAGGGATGGGGAATTGAAAGAGGTGTTCACGGAAGATATGCTGCCATTGAAAAAAGCCGATCTTCCAGACGATGAGGACACGATCGATGTCACAGGGGGTATGAACAGGAAAGTGGAAAAGATGCTCCAGATATCCGACGATGCTGAGACTCACCTGGTAAACGGTAAAGTTAAAGGCAGGTTGAAAAAGGTATTGGGTGAAAAAGAAGTGATCGGAACGGAGGTAAAAAGATGATAGAATCGAGAAAAGAGGATCATATAGATATCTGTCTGAATGAGGACGTGGAGATAAAAAAAGATTATTGGGACGAAATCAAACTTTATCACCACTCTGCACCGGAGATCGATATCGATGACATCTCTCTTAAGACGGATTTTCTGGGAAGAAGACTCGACGCACCCATAATGATCGCGGGTATAACTGGCGGTTACGATGGTGCAAAGGAATTTAACAGGAGATTGGCAGGAACCGCTGAAAAGACGGGTATCGGCCTCGGGGTCGGAAGCCAGCGCCCCGCTTTGGAAGATGAAAAATTGAGAGATAGTTATGAATTGATAGCGGAATATTCTCTTCCTTTGGTGGTCGGGAACATAGGTGCCCCTCAGCTGATAAGCCAAGACGGCGAAGAACCCTTTAGAATCCCCAAAGCGAAAGAAGCTTTGAATATGATAGACGGAGATTATCTCGCCGTACATTTCAACTATCTTCAGGAGGCGGTACAGCCCGAAGGCGATCTTAAATCAAAAGGAGTCATGAAAGCGTTAAAAAATATATCTGAGAAAGTTCCCACCATCGCTAAAGAAACCGGTGCGGGCATGTCTTCCGAGATGGCCATGAGATTTCGGGATGCGCGAGTGAAGGCGTTAGATGTTGGGGGTATGGGAGGCACGTCGTTCTCTGCGGTTGAGTCCCATCGGATAAAAGAAGATAAAGAGATCAAAAACATAGCTGAAGATCTTAGAGATTGGGGTATCCCTACGCCGGTATCCGTAGTGAAGTGCAGGGGCTCAGTATCTCTTCCGCTGATAGCCACGGGAGGTATAAGGAACGGCGTTCAAATAGCTAAAGCTTTGGCTCTAGGGGCGGATATAGTTGGTATCGCCGGAGGTATACTTCCTGAGATTAATAAAGGTGAGAAAGCAGCAGTCGGGTATATAGAAAGGTTGAAATACGAATTGAAACTGACCATGTTCCTATTGGGCTGCGAGGATATCAAAGATCTTTTAGATATAAACAGGGTCATAACTGGTGAAATAAAAAATTGGCTGGGTTAAACAGATGAGACAATAAGAGAAATAGGAAAGTGGAAAAAGATGTCATTTATCGACGAATTGAAAAAAAGGAAGAGCGATGTGGACGAATCCGTCTCAAAAATCTTTGAAGAGGAAAGAGAACATCCGCTGTGGGGGCAGATGGCGTATTATCCGGAAGCTGGGGGGAAGAAGCTCCGACCCTTTTTGGCCATGGTTACCGCGGGAGCCTTTGGAAAGGACGAAGATAGAGCTCTTCCCTACGGTATAGCCATCGAACTAGTCCATAATTTCACCCTTATCCATGACGATATAATGGATAAAGATGAGAAAAGAAGAGGTAGGGAGACGCTACACAAAAAGATAGGCGAGGGCCGGGCGATCAACGCCGGAGACGGTCTTTTTGCCTTGGCCTTTAAGATCCTCTCTACTACAGAAGTAGAAGATGAAAAACTGAGGATGCTCTTGAAAGAATTATCCACTTCTATCGTGAGAGTCGCTGAAGGACAGGAAGAGGATATCACTTTTGAAGAGATCTACGATATAAGCGAGGAAGAGTTCATAGGGATGATAGAGAAAAAGACTAGTTACCTTTTCAGAGCCGCGACCCGCGGAGGAGCTATAATAGGCGGCGGAGATGAAAAACAGATCGAAGAGATGGGAGAATACGCCAGAAAGATGGGCATCGCGTTCCAGATACAGGATGATTATCTAGACCTGATAGGCGAAGAGGATACGATAGGTAAAGATGTCGGCAGCGATATCATGGAAGGTAAAAGGACCTTGATGGTCATAAAGTCTCTCTCCGAGTTGTCCGCTGATGATAGGGAAAGGTTGATAGAGATATTGGAAAAGGATGGGAATAACCAGGAAGAGGTGAGAGAGGCGATAGACCTGTTCGAAAAGGCAGGAGCTATAGACTATTCCAAAGAACTGGCTGAAGGATATGCTGAGCAAGCTAAAGAGCATTTAGATGTAATCCCTGACGGACAGCACAAGGACATATTGAAAGATCTGGTGGATTACATCATATCACGAAATAAATAGAGTAAGAGCTTCACCTCATGAGAGGTCGGTGAGTCTTTCTCTAGCGGAGTGTAGAGCGATCATGGTGTGAGGATGTGATAACTCTCCCTTTTCTAAAAGCTCGTAGGCCTTTTCGATGTTCAGGGAAAAGACTTCGATGTCTTCACCTTCGTCGTGATCTACGCCGCCGCATTTTTCCGCTTCTCCCACATAGAGGTGAGCCTTTTGATCGTTAAGACTCGCTATAGGATGGTATTCATTTATCTTATCACACCATTTGAGCTCGTAACCGGTCTCTTCCTTCAGCTCTCTTCCCGCCGCTTCTTCCGGAGATTCGTCCGGTTCGATGAAACCAGCCGGTAACTCTATGACCATACGATCTATGGGATATCTGTAATTCTTCACCAGGATCAGTCTATCTTCCACTCTTGGAAGCACACCGGCAAAATCTGGCAGCTCCAGCATGGTATAGGTCTTTTCAGTTCCATCTGGAAGGACCACGTCGTCCTCGACCAGAGTGAAAAACGTCGAGCGGGCCACCGTTCGAGAATCCTTTTTCTTCCATCGAGACATGATTTTGGAACTGAATAGGACGTATTTTTAACTTATTCATCCTAAAAAGACGGCCTCGACCAAAAAAGTGATCCCTAAAATCACGAACACTGCGGATGTGATAAAGTCGATTTTTTTACTCTTTATCGATTCGCCCAATTTAGCACCCAAAATAACACTAAGCCCTGTAACGGCGGCAAAGGCGAGGACAGCCCCGAGGAAGACGGAGAATGGTGCGGCATATCTAGCCGCAAAAGCTACTACCACAAATTGAGTTTTGTCGCCCAACTCTGAGATGAATGAAAGGAAAAAAGAGGAGCTCACCGTTTTCCCTCTTCTTATCTTTTCGTCTTCTTTGCGACTCTCTTTTTCCTCTTCAAAGTATTGGGAAGATAGAAAGGTGTAAACACCGAAGAGGATGAAAGTAGCAGCCGCAAATAGTTTTACGTAAAACAGCGGCACGAACCTGAATATGATCGTGCCGAGTGTCACTCCTATGATCGTTATGACTCCCAGCCCGGCTATTATGCCCAGGAACACGCTCCTTCCTTCATACTTGGACGCTAAAGAAATTGTCATTATCTGACTTTTATCTCCTAACTCCGCGATGGCCACGGAAGAAAACACTATCGCTATTATGAGGTACCACATCATCGAATATAGTTGAGGTTCTGAGTATAAATGATTTGTGCTCGGCATCCAAACCTACATTATAAAAAAGAGGATTAGATTTATAACCGATGCGCTTATCCTAAAAATAGGTGTTCACTTGAAGATATCACCTCTGGTCTCACGGCCTCATCATATTCATTTCTATCAGAACTTGATAAAGGAGTTGAAAAAAAAGGGCCATGAGATCCTCTTATTACATACCGGAAATGAGCTGACAAGAGAGCTTTTAGAGCCCTTGAACATAAGGAATAGGTCCTACGGTCGGTCCTTTGATCCAGAGGTCACCAAGATCGTTTCTTCTCTCTACAACAAGATATCTCTCCTGAGAGAATTGAAGAGCTTTGATCCAGACTTGCTCCTGTCCGTCAATGGGCTTCCTCCTTCACCATTCAATTCACTCCTGGGCGTTCCAACCGTGGTATTTTTAGATACAGAGCCGAACCCCCATGACGAATATTTCTTGTTCAATTACGCCAGCAAGGTTATCACCCCTGACTGTTATCACGCTAGCGTTCCCGGAGAAAAACACTTCGATTATTCGAGTTACCACGCTCTAGCTTATCTTCATCCTAACTGGTTCACTCCTGATACGAGGGTCTTGGATGAATTGGACCTCGAGCCGAGAGATTATGTGATAGCCAGTTTCGGCAAGCACATAGAGAAGAAGATCGATCTGAAGAGACATCCTCTGAGGAGAAGACAGATCATAGATCTGGTAAGAAATCTCGAAGATCACTGCAGAGTGTTCGTAGATGAGAGAAGTTATGTTCCATCGCCGCTAAAAGATCACTGTCCTTCGATACATCCTACAAAATATCTAGATCTTTTGGCCAATGCGGAGGTTGTGATAGGCGATAATCCCGTGGTTTCGGCCGAAGCCGGTGCTCTCGGCACACCTTGGATATACATCTCCAACTACACGACCTTCACCCTTGAGGATCAAGAACTACATTACGAAGTGGGGAGCCAAGTTCCGACCGTAGAGGAAGGTGAAGAACTCGCCGAGATGATATTGACGGGAGAATTGGAACTGGATTATGACAAACCGCGGAAAAAAATATTGAAAGATAAGACCGACCTGACTAAGTGGATGGTTGCATTGGTGAGATCTTTGGGAAACTTGGTTAGAAAATAGACTATTGAAAAGGGCAAGTCGAAAAGACACATAACTTTTCAAAAATATATGATGAAATCCACAAAGATTATATCCCATATGCTTGGTTAAGCATTTTGAATGGAAGATCCCTATGGCAGAGAGATGACTAATATCCGCTTAGCGTTAACGCAGCGCTGCAACCTTGGCTGTTTTTACTGTCACCGCGAAGGCGAAGAGAAGAAATTGGAGACAAAGCTGGACTTGAGAGAGGTACGGAAGATAGTGAAGACCGCTTCGGACCTCGGCATGCACAAAGTCAAATTTTCCGGTGGAGAACCTCTTCTCCACCCAGATATCGAAGAGATAATCGAATTTTCTTCCGAATATATGGAGGACGTTTCGCTCACCACCAACGGCGTTTTATTAAAAAGCGAGGCGAAGGGTCTCAAGGAGGAAGGTCTAGACAGGGTCAACGTTAGCCTGGATACCGTGGATCCAAAAACATACCAGAAAATCACCGGTAAACGTAAACTCTCCGATGTGAAAGAAGGCATCAGGAGAGCGGTGGAAGTAGGTCTTTTTCCGGTTAAGGTGAACATGCTGCTGATGAGAGGTCTTAATCATGAAGAGGTGTGGGATATGGTGGATTGGGTGAGTGATTTGGATGCGATCCTGCAGGTGATAGAACTGACCAGTAACGAGGAAGAGATCGATAGAGAATTTTATCAGGAGCATCACGTTCCATTGAAAAATCTAGCCTCGGAACTGGAAGAGAGGGCGGTTAGGACGGAAAAGAGAAGGATGCATGCGAGAAAAAAGTATTTTTTAGAAGAACCTGAAGTCGAAGTCGAGCTCGTGAGGACCATGCACAATTCCACCTTCTGTGACAATTGCACTCGCTTGAGAGTGACCTCTAACGGAGAATTAAAGCCCTGTTTACTGCGAACGGACAACCATGTCAGTATTAGAGAAGAGCTAAAAAGAGACGAAGGCATAAAAGATAAGTTCATTGAGGCAATAGAGAGAAGAGAGCCGTATTGGTGTGAGTGAGATGACGGAAGAAGATGATGAAAATAAAGCTATAGTGACCGAAGAGGATTTTAAGCTGGATGAGTTGAAAGAAAGGGTATGGTCAAAACAGGACGGCGCCCTATCGATATTCAACGGCGTCGTTCGGAATAACAACAAGGAAAAGAGGGTGAAAAAGCTGGAACTCCAGCGGTACGAGGGCATGACAGAATCCGAACTGGATAAAGTTAGGGAGGAAGCTATCAACAATTTTGAAGTTAACGATATACTTGTAATTCATAGATACGGCGAGTTAGAAGTAGGAGACAATATCGTCGGCATAGTAGTGAGCGCTCCACATCGTGAAGCGGCCTTTGACGCATCTAGGTACTGTATAGACAGGATAAAGGAAAAAGTTCCTCTTTGGAAGAAGGAGACGACGGAAGAAAACGAATCCGAATGGTTAGAAGGGGGATGAATATGGGTATGATCGATATAAGCGAGAAGGAAAAAATACCGCGTCGAGCCACAGCGAAAGGAGAGATCAGGCTTAGCGAGGAGAGCGTTGAGGCTATCAAAAATGACGAAGTAAAGAAAGGCGACGTTTTTCAGGTAGCTGAGATTGTTGCGATACAGGCGGTCAAAGACACGCCTCGCTCGCTCCCTCACTGCCACCCGATCCCGATAGAAGGTATCGACGTATATTTTGAGTTTGTAGAGGAAAAAATACTGCAAGTGAGATGTGAAGTCAAAGCTATCTACAAAACGGGGGTTGAGATGGAAGCGTTGGCGGGAGTCAACGCCGCTTTGCTCACCGTGTGGGACATGGTGAAGTACTTGGAAAAAGACCGGAAGGGCCAGTACCCGCAGACTAGGATCAAAAACATTTCCGTTACGGAGAAGAAGAAAGGTGATATAGATGGGTCATAAAGAACACAAACACGAAGCACCTGAGAGCGTGAGCTGCGCCGTAATCACGATTAGTGATACAAGGAGCATCGACACCGATGAATCGGGTAAGAAGATCAGGGAGATGCTGATGGAAGAAAAACACGAAGTCGTGGGATATGAGATTGCCAAAGACGATCCGGATGAGATAAGAGAGACGATCGAATCCATCGATGCTGAGGTGTATATACTAAACGGCGGAACGGGTATAAGCGCTAGAGACGTAACGCCGGACGTGTTAGATGATATCATAGATAAAAAGCTACCAGGTTTTGGAGAGGCTTTCAGAAGATCGAGTTACCAGGAGATCGGTTCGGCGGCGATCTTGAGTAGAGCTTTGGCCGGCGTATCCGGTGAAGAGATCTACTTCGCTCTACCGGGCTCCACTTCTGCTGTCGAATTGGCGATGAAGGAACTCATCTTACCCGAACTCGGACATATGGTCTACGAGGTGAAGAAGTGATGGAGGAACAGCGTCCCTTCGGGGAACTGATAACTTACGATGATGCCCTTTCTGCTCTTCTGAAAGAGGTCAAACCGATAGATAGAAAAGAGACGGTAGAACTCGACGATGCTTTCGAAAGAGTTCTAGCTGATGATGCGGAAAGCGATAGGTTCGTTCCTCCCTTCGATAGAGGAGCGATGGACGGCTTCGCTGTAAAAGCGGAAGATACCTTCGAAGCCGGCAAATTCGATCCTGTAAAGCTGGAAACTATCGGTACGCTTCATGCCGGAGATTCTCCGGAAAAGGAGGTCGAAGAGGGAGAGTGCATGCAGATAGCGACCGGCGCTCCCATGCCTGAAGGAGCTGATGCGGTCGTGAAAGTCGAAGTGACCGAAAAGGAAGGTGACGAAGTGAATATCTATGATCCGGTCCATCCCGGAGAGAACGTATCTCCCAAAGGTGAAGATATAGAAAAAGGAGAGACCGTTCTGTCGAAGGATTCTTTTCTCACATCCGCTGGAATAGGAGCTCTAGCGGCGATGGGAAAGGAGCGCGTCGAAGTCTATGAGAAACCGAAGGTTAGCGTAATCCCGACAGGCGACGAGGTTGTCCCGGTGGGAGAGGAACTGGACCCGGGCCAGATATATGACGTCAATTCACATACTCTGAAAAATGTAGTGGGTAAAAACGGGTGTGACCCTTGCAGTAGAGAAGTGGTTCACGACACCATCGAAGGACTAAAACAGGGTATCGAGAGCGAAGTGAAAGATAGTGATATGGTGCTGTTCTCTGGAGGCAGTTCCGTAGGAGATAAGGATATGCTGATCGATGCTTTAGATTCTATCGGAAAAGTGATCTTCCATGGAGTCAAGCTCAAACCCGGGAAACCGACCCTGTTCGGAAAGGTCGACGGAACACCCGTTATAGGGATGCCAGGCTATCCCACCTCATGTTTGAACACGGCTCATCAGTTGATCAAACCCGCGTTGAGAAAGATGTCTAGACTACCTGAGGCTCCGGAAAGACGTACTAAGGCCGAACTCGCAAAGAGGATCACTTCCTCCCTGGGTAGACAGCAGTACATGACCGTTCGACTCGAAGGTGAAAAGGCTCATCCCGTCTACAAGCAGTCGGGCGCGATAACGAGCATGGCTCAAGCCGACGGTTACTTCAAGATACCTGAAAATACGGAACTGGTTGAAAAAGGAGAGAAGGTCTCCGTAGTGCTTTATTAAATATCAGACGGCGATGCTTACCCTTTCGCCTTTGTTCGTGTCTTCCAGTAAGCGTCTTCCTACCCTTGTACCCTTTCTTATCTTTATCGTCCCGTCCTGACCTACCGTAAGAGTCGAGAGGTATTCGCCGCTCGAGTAGATATCTACACTCTTTTTAGCGTACTTTTTTCCCACGTCTATCACTATCTTTTCTTTCTCCACCATCACGTTCACGTCTTTCATCTTGGAATCTGTATTCTCACGTTCTTTACCGCTCTTCAATGGTTGGACGTCTATGCTCATGTCGAGTCTATCTTCTATTCTAGTGATGTTCTCACCGTTCTTACCCAGCAGTGAAGCTATCTCACTTTCTGGAACATAGACAGTTATCCTATCGGCTGAATCGACGTCGACTTCTAATCGCCCTCTGACTTGTCTGCTCAGTTCTCTTTCAATCTCCCGCTCGGCCATGTCCCATACCGGCTTTTTCGCTTTTCCTTTCCCCTCCTCTACCGGCATAACCACGACCTGCTCGCCGTAGGAATAGACCTCGTACTCGACTACACCGGTTTCAAAATCCTTAACTTCTATCACCGGTCGGGCGAGATCTTCTTCCGCCATGCCCATCGGCACCTTCACGGTGTAGCTCACGTCATAGACCTTGTTGACGTCGCCGTCTTCGACATAAACGATGGTGTCGACGACCTGTGGGACCATACCGAGTTCGACCCTGCCTATCAGCCTCTGAAGCGCGTCTATGGCTCTGTTCGCATGGGTCACTCCGATCATCCCTACACCGGCCAATCTCATGTCCGCGAAGGTCTTGAAATCCGGTGTCTTTCTTACCTCGTCGTAGATGGTGTAATCCGGCCTCACGAGCAGAAGTATGTCTCCCGTATCCTCCATCTTCCCTCCTAAACTTGTATATTGAGTGATCTCGTCTCCGACCTGTAGATCTCTAGGGTCCTCCATGGTTTTGATGGTATAATCTAGATCTTCGAGGTAGACGGCTATGGCCTGGGCGAGAGTGGTTTTTCCGGCTCCCGGCGAACCCGATAAAAGGACGCCGCGCTGTTTCTCCGCCAACCTCTCTTTCAACTCGGCCGATAACCTGTAGTCTTCCAATTCCACCTCCGCTACCGGTTTTACAGCCGTGATCTCAAAACCGTCGGAAAAAGGAGGTCGAGCTATCACTATCCGGATGTCTTCCAATTGTACTACGGTAGCGCCGCCTTTATCGACCTCTACAAAACCTTCAGATGACCTCTTAGCGCTTTCGATTATATTGTGAGCTATATCACTCAGTTCCTTTTCGTCAGTGATGTGATCCTCTAAGACCTCAATCCTCACATTACCCGGAGACCCCACCTTCGCCTTAGGTTTGTCTCCTTTCCTCAAATGAACTGACATGACATGTTCGTCGAAATAATCACGGATACTCTTTCCTTTTTCTTCCCCTCTCCCTTCGGGTTCGAGGTACTTCACTTCTAGACCTTTAGCTCTAGCGACTTCGGCCTGAACGACATCGCTGGTGAGCAGGAAAGCCTCTTCGTCTAGAGCTATCGATCGTATGATAGAGTCGATCTCGCCGCTGAAACTTGCTTCTCTCTCCTCCGCGGTGGGTCTCTCGCCTGCAAAGGAAAGCTTTATCTTTCCCTCATCGTGGTAGTCTCTCAAATTCTGTATCTCGTCTAGACCGCTCAACCCGGTCTCCTGCCCCCGGTTAGCTTGCGCCTCCAATTCGAACACGACAGCTTCCGAGATGATTATATCTGCTTCCTCGTACACTCCCTCCTCGATCCTTTCCGTCACTCGACCGTCGATTATAACGCTAGTATCGGGTACTATCTTCATACTCTTTTCTCATTCAGTCGGCTCAATAAATAGTTTTGCTACGATGGTTCCAGTCCTAAAGCCGTTTCAATTTTTGAAGAGGTGTACCGCAGAGGCCTTGAACATCGCGTTTATCTCTTTTCCCTGTTCGAGTGAAAGCTCATCCACGGATTGTTTGGTTACGAAGACGGTCAAGGATATGCCTATATCGACCTCGATCACGTGGTATACACCCCTATCCGTGACTTTACTGATGACTCCTGAAAAATTGTTTCTTGCACTGGACTTGAAAGAAGACTCGGAGAGGATTATATCCTCTGGTCTCACCGTGGCTGTAACTTCCCCTCTAACGTTGGAGGTCGAATAGATTTTTGTACCTTCGACCTCGACCTTAGAGATATTTCCATCTCTTTTTGACACACCTTCGAAGATATTACCCGTTCCCACGAACTCGGCTATGAACTTTGAGTTCGGCCTTCGCATTATACTCTGAGGGGTATCGATCTGTTTTATCTTTCCTTCCCTCATGACACCGACTCGATTTCCAAGCACTACGGCTTCTTCCTGGTCATGGGTGACATGTATGGTCGTGATATCGAATTGGGAGTGAAGTTCCTTCACCATCTCACGCAGATTTTTCGAGGTCTGGTAATCGAGGGAACCGAAGGGTTCATCCAGTAGCAGAACCTCCGGTTCTAGGATCAAGGCCCTCGCGAGCGCTACCCTCTGTTTTTCTCCACCGCTTAGAGTCTGTACGTCTCTATCCAGCAGGTGTTCTATACCGACGGTTTCAGCCGTTTTCTCGACTTTCCTCTTTATCTCGTCTTCTTTTCTGACCTTCAGCCCATAGGCGATGTTTTCTTTAACGTTCAAATGCGGGAACAACATGTAGTCCTGGTATACGAATGCAAAATTTCTCTCGTAGGGCGGCTTGTCGGTGATCTCTTCTCCGTCAACTGTCAACTCGCCCTTATCAGGTGTGTGAAATCCCGCTATCAGTTCGAGCAGCAGTGTCTTTCCCGAACCGGTAGGTCCCAAGATGACGAAGTATTCGTTCTGCTCGACCTCGAAAGAGACGTTCGAGAGTTCGAAATCCTTCCACTCGTTACTCAAATTCTCAATCCTTATCATAGATGCTCATCCTTCTACTGATAGTTCTGACCACTATGAAGATGCTCAGACAGATCGCTAAAAGCAGAGCGGCTACTGGCCTAGAGGCCTGTAATCCGTACGAAGTATAGACTTCGTAGATGTATACAGGGGCCGTCTTCGGGTAATAGGCGATTATCACGACAGCGCCGAATTCACTTATCGCTCGGGCCCAGGACATTACCGCTCCCGACAGGATGTTCCGCTTTATCAGAGGTAACGAAACCGTGAAGAAAGTCCGCTTCCTGTCGGATCCTAGACTCATCGCTACTTTTTCCAGCCGAGGATCAACGTCTTCAAAACCCTCCCTGATCTGATTGACGATAAAAGGTATGCTGACGAACAGCATAGCCACAACGATACCCGGGAATGCGTCCATGAACTGTAAACCCGTTTTTCCCAGCGGCTCGCCGAGGGTGCCGTTTCTTCCGAAGACGACCAGGAGCGCTATACCTGCAACTGTGTGAGGAACGACCATGGGGAGGTCTATGACGCCTTCCACGAATGATTTTGCCGGGAAGTCCTTCCTCGCCATGACGTAGGCGAGCGGTATTCCTAGTGTTAACCCGATAAGAGTGGAGGCAAAGGCAGCTGAGAGGCTCGTGCTTATGGCGCTGATAGCCCCTGGGTCGGATAACGCTTCCTCTATATCCGGAAGAGCCGCGTTGAACAGTTCTGCTAGAGGCAGCAGGATAAAAATCACTAGCAAAATTCCAAGGATGGAGAAGACCACTAAAGTTGGATCTATATCCTTCATCTCTCCGAACAGGTATATCGAAAGTATCGATATGAAGGCGAATAGAGCTAAAAGATACCAGAGGTTTAGAAGGTACAGAACGGCGAGGATAGGGATGAAAAATAAGAAGACCGTGGTCGAAGTTATCTTGTCATTCAATTTTTTCCCTCCTTGGACTCTCAATCTTTTTCGACCATTTCCTCCAGACTGCTGGGCATCTTTTGCTTGTTATCCACCTTCGGCGGGTCGATAGTAGGCTGACCGTTTGTACTCATAACCTCTCTTCCGGTTTCTCCCAGTAGGAATTTGATGAATTCGATCGCTCCGTCGTTATTCTCCACCGTTCTAGGTATCGTTATCCCGTAAACGATCGGCTTGCCTACAGATCGATCTCCAGTATGTCTTATAAGGGCCACTTTGCCGTAGTTGTCAGCGTATTCAACGCTACTGAGATCTATCTGCTCCGGCAATTGCACATAATCCAAATCGTGCTGTTCGGCTACGCTCTGATAGATGAACAGGTAATCCATATTGCCGGACTCTAAAATACCTAGAAGGTCCGTCTCTTTGCTCCTTACCGTTATCTGATCGACGTTTTCTACGCCGAGGTTCTTCGGGACCGAGATGTTGTAGTCGTTCTCTTCGATATCTGTGTGATTACCCACCAGATCGTCGTAAATGTACTCGTCCCCGTAATAATTTTCCGCCAGCAGAGTCACCATCTGTGATCGGTAACCGCATGGATCGTCGTTAGGGTTGCTGAACCCATATGTGACAGCCTCTCTCTCGAGTATCTCATACCAGTTTTCTGTAGAGATCTCATTTTTGTAAGAACTCAAATCTGTATATGCGAGAACCATCCTGTTCTTCGCGAACCTGACGGTCCAGTCCGCCTTGTCCTTTTCGTACATCATTTTCAGTATCAAAGAGTAGTCCGCTACACCAACGACATCTGGTTTCTTACCTTGATCCGTCACTTTTCTGACCGTAGCTACGCTACCGGCGGGTTCTCTTCTTACGTCTATACCCGGATTCTCATCTTCAAATTTTTTTTCTAGTTCATCAAAGGGAACGGAAAGAGAGCCGGCGTGGTAAACGTTCACTTTTGTTTTATCTTCTCTATCTAGACATCCTGAAAAAAGCGTGGTGAGCAGGAGAAATCCTACAAAAACTGTTGTTATCTTCTTCGTATCTTTCATCGTTATCCTCATATATCTCATTATGCTCAACTAAGCATAAGGATTGTATAAAAATTTTCCTTTTCATTTAGATGAAAAAATCTGTCAGACACCGGCTCTACCCAAAGCTAAAAAGGCCAAAAAACCCCCGATTTTAGGGGTAAAAACCCTGGATATTAGGGAAACATATTTATATTAATAGCCTATTACCTATCTGGAGGTCGGCGATGACGCCGACCCCGTTTAAAGGAGGTAAAAAAATGAGCATGGAGAAAATAAGCGTGAGGAAAGCCAAAGAGATAGCTAAAAGTAAGGACCTACAACCCGGTTTGGTCAAGGGTACTGACGGTGTCCAGTTTACGAAGGGGAATAACGATAGGATAAAGACCATCTCTTGGGATGAATTCGAGAGAAAACTGGACGAAAGAAATCTAGCGGTCTTCGAATCCGGCGGCTGGATGAAGATAATGAGCGAGGACTAAGAAAAACTTAGTCCTCCTCTCTTCCCTTTATTTTTATTTTTTTTTCTCTCTGTCGACTAAATCTTTTTTACTCTCCCTTCTATACTAATCAAGATGATCGAGATAACGGATAGATGGGGCCTTGCGAAGAAAGGTATCTGGGAATTCAAAGAACAACAGATCGAACTTCCGAATATATTCTTCTTGGAAGGTGGACGTTTCGATCCCCCAAGTAATGCCGAGATCACCATATCTACGAGTAAGGATTCTACTTTTACAATCTTTGAATCTTTTTTTCAGTCTTCTGATGATTCTTCGTTTCCGACCCCTTTCGCTTATCCAAATGGTGTAGGCGACGGCTTAGTTAAGACGAGAGGCGGACATGAAAAGATCCAGGTTATTTATGATCAGGAGCCGGATCCCGGTGCAGAACTCTACGTGCTCGGAAACGCTCCTGAGCTTCTGCATAGAAGCGATCTACTTTACGAGAAGTTGGTAGGATTGAGAAAAAAGCTTGAATACCATAAGCTAATATACGCACCAGGGATCGCCCAGCCCCAGAACATGGCTTTGCTGTCTTATCTCGGCGTTGATTTTTTCGACTCATCTTTCTCAGAATTTATCGGTTTAGACGACGTGGAATTGACTGATTGGATGGGATTTGCGGGACGGCCCGAAAGTAACAACATCAATCTGTTGAGGGAACTCGAGCTGGTCAGGAAGGGGATAGAGAACGGCAGGATAAGAGAACTGGTTGAAAGCCGGGTTAGAACGGAACCCTGGTTAGTCGAGGTCTTGAGGGCTGCGGATGAAGATTATGAGGTGTTTTCCAAAGGCGTACCCGTAACAGGGAAAACCCTCGATGCGACGACGAGAGAAAGCTTGAATAGGCCGGATATAAAAAGTTTCATCAGAAGGATAAAAAATAGGTATGAGCCGCCGGAAAGGGACGTCCTGCTCCTTCTCCCCTGCTCAGCTAGAAAACCTTACTTCCTTTCCAGGACGCACAGCCGGATAAGAGATGCGACTCAACAGGGAGATTGGACAGAGCTGCAGGAGGTTGTACTCACCTCCCCATTAGGGGCGGTACCTAGAGAACTCGAACAGTTCTATCCCGCTCAGCAGTATGATATCCCGGTTACAGACGAGTGGTTCGAAGATGAGAAAGAATTGATTATGGAACAGTTGAAGACGATCATGGACAAGCGCGGATACAAAAAGGTGATATCCCACCTTCCGGAGGGCATGTCCTTCGTTGCCGATGAGATAGGCTGTATAAACACCACTGAGGGCGCTCATCCAACTTCTGCTGAAGCCATAGAAAGGCTGGCTGAAGCTGTAAAGAGACATGTTGGAGAGGATCTAGGTAGCGTCTCGCGTTACTTGAAAGAGAATCTGACCTCCTTCGCGGTGTTTCAATTTGGAGAGCGAGGAAAGGCACTTCTCGAAGGCGCGGAAGTGAAGGGAAGATATCCTCGCTATAAGATAATAGAGGGCGGTGAACAAAGAGGTATGCTAGTTCCCGAAAGAGGGTTGATCTCCCTGACCCTGGAAGGCGCTCAAAAGTTGAAAGGGCAGCAGATCTACCAGGCCCAGATCGATGATTTTAAACCCAAAGGCAGCGTTTTCGCCGTCGGTGTCAAAAAGGCGGACCATGAGATCAGGCCGGAAGACGAAGTATTGGTATTACACAAAGATGAGTTGAGAGGAGTGGGACCGGCTTCAATGTTGGGTAAAGAGATGGAAGATGCGGAAAGAGGCGAAGCCGTAAGATTGAGGCACTATCCGTAAACGGCTTTTCATCAGACCCTCTGCACGTCAGGGTGTTCTTCTAATATCATACCTTCTACCTTCAGAGGTTTCAAGTGATTGGCCAATTTTACAGTCTTCTGTAGATCGCTCTCACTTTCCGAGTAAATTGTGTAGAGGATTTCGTCCTTTTCGACCTTATCTCCCTTTTTCTTATTCAAGAAGAGACCAGCCCCCTTGCAGTAGGGCCCTCCGGCCGATCTGACGATCTTTATTATTTGATCGTTATTTATACTATCTACATAACCCTCTTCCGCAGCGTAGATGTCTTTAGAATGCTCTCCGATCTCAACGTCGTCGGATGTAACCTCGGGATCTCCGCCTTGTCTATCTATTATCTGTTTCATCTTATCGAGGGCTTCACCGTTATTCAATAAACGTTTTGCTTCCTCCTTGCCGTCTCTTATCCCGCCCTGTTCGAGCACCATGCCCGCGAGAGTCGTAGATTTCTCTATCAAACTTGAAGGAACTTCTTTTCCTTCGAGCGCTCTCAGAGCTTCTTTAGCCTCAATAGCAGGCCCCACCGCTCTACCCACAGGCTGTCCACCGTAACTCAAAGCGCACTTGGTTTCGATCCCTATCTCTTCGCCGAGTGATACAAAATCTCTAGCGTACTTCCTCCCTTTTTCTCTACTTTCGACCTTGGTATGATCTCCCACCGGGATATCCATCACCAAATATTCGGCTCCCGCGGCTTTCTTTTTGGATAGGACGGAAGCTAATACCTGCGGATAAGGGTCTATCCTAAGTGGATATTCAGCTCTTATGATCATGTCGTCACTGGGTGCTAGCTTCACAGCTCCCCCCCAGGCTATAGTGCCTCCTACGTCCTCTGCGATCTCCTTTATCTCGTTTACCCTCAGGCTCACGTCTGTTAAGGTCTCGAATATATCGGCAGTTCCTCCAGCGCTCGAAATAGCTCTAGAACTGGTTTTCGGTATCATCAGCCCTGCAGCGGCGACGATAGGAACTATGAGCAGCGTTATCTTGTTTCCTGGAACCCCGCCTATGCTGTGATGATCGAAGACAGGATGTTTATCAAATTCGATCCTCTCGCCGGTATCGATCATGGCATGGATAAGATCCTTTATCTCACGATTGTTCATACCTTTAGCATAAACTCCGGATACGTAGGCGGAAAGCTCTATATCCGAGAGACGCCCCTCCACTATATCCTGAATTATCTCGTTTATTCCATGGGTGGACAATTCTTCACCTTCCAATTTCTCCCTGATATGCTCGACAGCCTCAGGTCTTCCTGCCTGGTTTACGTTCAAAGAGTCGCCTTCCACCGCTTTTATCTCATCGATCACTTTTTTAACCAGTCCTATCTCTCCTTCATCGATCAAACTCTCTGAGATCTTCACTACTGCGGTGGCGGTTTCTCCATCTTTACTCACACTCACTCTACTCTGACTCCGTAGGTCCATCCTTTCCGCATCCTTCCTATGGAGGATGACGACGTGGTCACCGGATTCCAGATCTATCCTTTTGGTTTTCAGTTCCATGGGTTTCACATCCATTTATCAAGGGCTTTTTTCAACTCAGGATGATCTTTCACATATTCTCTCAACTTGATGTTTTCATAAGCGGCATCCACTGCCTGTGAGAGCGCTTTTCCTCCCGCTCTAACTCCCTCGGGATGACCGGAGACGCCTCCCCCTGCCTGGATCTGCACGTCATTTCCACTGGTTTCCATCAGTTCTGGGACCAATCCAGGATGCAGACCACCGCTTGCCACGGGCATCATCCTTTTTAAACCGTGCATATCACCTAAAAGCGCTTCCTTGGACATCAACTCTTCAGATATATCTGCGTGCATCTTTCCCGTCCCGTAGGTGCCGGTATGCAGGGCGTCTCCGCCTGCCATCCTTACGAGTTTAGCTATGACGGGCATCGATATGCCGTGATCGGGATTCTTCGTCATAGCGGCATGCATCGCTCTATGAACGTGGATAGGCACTTTGATGGATGGATCTTCAGCTAGAGCTTGAAGACCGGAAAAACCAACGGTTAGAACGTCCACCATCAACTGCCTAGCGCCGTTCTCTAAAGCCAAGTCCGCGGTTTCGAGAATTTCATGAGCACTCGTACTTATGTTGTGGGCGTGGATCATCTTGTGACCTTCTTCTTCCAAAAGGTCCAATTTTTCACTCACCGCGGACACCCTCTCTTCCAGCGGACAAAAATCCTGATCGACCAGGGTTTCGTCGTCTTTGGAGTTGGTCAGGCCGCCTTTTCCCGCTTCATATACATATTCAGCAAATTCCTTTGGAGGGAGACCGATCTTGGGCTTCACTATGGTCCCGACCAGCGGCTTTTCTGGTCTGTCTAATATTTGACGGAGACCTTCGAGACCCCGTCTTGGACCCGGATACTTCTCCACTATTTTAGACGGTATTTCCACATCCACTAAACGAACCCCGTCTAAAGAATCTAATCCGAAGAGATTTCCAGCGATTATGCTCAGGATCTGTGGGATGCCTCCAATGTCACCAGAAAAATCTATAACCGGATAACCTATCCTGGTTCGATTTTCTTCGGCCTTCGTAACTTTCGCGCCGTACTTCTCGAATATGTCCTCCGATAAAGTGGTGGGGCGGGTCCAAGTACCGGTCGATTCCTCCTCCGCGATCCTTTTTCCCGCAGTTTCTATGTCTAGATCGCTTTTGACAGTGTATTCGCATATCAGATATTTCTCAGGATCTAACACCTCATCCAATGCTAGATAATCTATACTCATCTTATCATCTCTTCTATTATCCTGTATGCGCCTTCGGGCGAGATCACACCCTTTTCAGTTATTATCGAATCGATATATTCTGAGGGTGTGGCGTCGAACACGGGATTGCTTATATTCACGCCGGGAAAATCTTCTGGATCTACGATCTCCGAGGCATCCCGTTCTTCGATCGGTACAAGTTCGCCGAAGGTAGTTTTCCTAGAAAACTTGTATGTCTCAGCGCAAACGGTCAGGGGAACCCTTGCCTCGTCTGCACACAGCGCCACTTGAGATGTGCCGATCTTGTTTATGACCGCGCCGTTAGAGGCGATGGTATCGGCCCCCACGTAGACCTTGTCCGCTTCGTTCATCTTCGACCTCACTGCTGAATCCACGATCAGCGTTACGGGTATACTTTCTTTCGAAAGCTCTTCAGCCGTTATGTAACCCTGTTTTTTCGGTCGAGATTCCGTAGCTATCACTTTTATATTTTTATCTTCCTCTTCCCAGGCATACTTTATCGCCGCTAACGCCATGGAACTGTTGCAGTGCGTGAGCACTACGTCCTCGTCATTGATCCTTTTGCCGCCGAACTCAGCTATCTTATCTTTCGCTTTGAGAGAGTTATCGATGAAATCTGAATAGTTTTCGCGTACCTTCTCTTTCAATTCCCCGATGTTTTCTACTTCTCGTATACCTCTCATCACATACCTCAGGCCGTTCTCCAAAGATACTGCGGTCGGCCTTGTAGAAAGTAACCTTATCTTACACGCTTCAAGCTCGTCTAAGAGATCTTTTTTGTCCTCTCCTTCGAAATCTTCCATGACCTTTTTCAGCGCGTGAGCTCCTGCTCTTGAGATGTCTGCTGCTCCTCTGATCTCCATAGATTCGATCTTCTCGGCGATCTCTTCTATATCTAGTCCCTCTAACTCTTCTAAACGCATGAAATCAAATATGCTCTTCTCAGTAAAAAATTTTTGTGTGAACCAACTGGAAACAAAAACATGCCTCGAACTTGGAATATTCATAAATCCAGTTTTTCCAGTAGAAGTGACAGGTCTTTTTCTTCTACGATCATGTCCGCCGCTTCTCGTATCTTCTGGTCGCCGGGATTGAAAGCTATCCCTAGTCCGGCCTTTTCTATCATCGGAACGTCGATATAGCTGTTCCCCACAGCGGCGCATCGTTCTCTTTTAATACCCGTTTCAGCTATCAATCTTTCAAAGGCTTCACCTTTCTTCTTCAACCCAACCTCCACTATCCCCTCTCCGGTGAGTTCCCCGCTCCTCTCTTCGATATCGTTGGCGAGTATCTTATCGAAGTGTCCTTCTCCTATCATCTCCGCTAACGGTTTCAGACCACCGCTTATGACAGCTGTTATGTAATTTTCTCCAAGATAAGGGATACATTCATCAAAACCATCCATGAGCGGAGCATCGCTCAACATATCTACTATGTCTTTTTTTGAAATGTTTGGTTCTATCGACTTCCAAAGCTCGATGTCCCGTCTTATGAACTCAAGATCGTCTATCTCGTTGTTCATGTAGGCTTTCAAAGAGGCTTCATTGTCCACGCCGAATCTCTCGTGGACCCACTTCCACGAACTGTGTGCATCGACAAGGACACCGTCCATATCGAAAACGATCATATCTAGTTCTTGAGTCATAGCTCGGCCCTTATTTCTTCCATATTATCCTTGAAGTCTTTAAAATATTTTACACTTTCCTTAAGATCTTCTTCCTTTCGAGCATTGTTGGTTTTCTTTAAAAGTTTCACAGGCTTTGATATCTCGGCTCCCTGGATTTTCGCTTTTTTCAACTTATCTTGGGCATCTTTTATCTCCTCTTTCAGAACATCCTTCAGCTTTTCGAAGGCTTTGTTCTGTATCTGTTCTATCGTATTCTGGGAACCTTTTACATCCCCTTTTTCACACTTCTCTTTCGCTTCTTCCAAGAGATCACGGGCTTCTGGAAATTTTAGATCAAGCTTTTCCCCCATGGTGATGGTCTCTTCGATTTCAGATAGTTCTTCTTTCACAGGTTCTAAAGCTTCTTCGTCGACCTCGCTTTTTCCCTTCTCTTTCTCGAGCAGTTCTTTTATCTTTTCATACTCCTCGTTTTCTCTAAACTCATCGATCTTTTCGACAGTCGATTGTACGTCATCCTCATCACTCTCTTTGATCTCATCTATCTCCTCTTCAATTTTTTTATCAAGTTTTCTTTGAAAAAACTCTTCACACTCGTTTAAAGATTGGATTGCCTCTTCGTAGTCGTTCTGTTTTGTTTTTTTCACCGCTTCATTGATAAGTTCTTTTCCTCCCTCGGTATCGATACTAAACTCCTGTGCCCTCACTAAAAGTTCCTTCATATTGGGTATTTTTTGTTGAACTTTTTTGAGATCTTTTTCCCCCTCCTTTTCGATCGTCTCTTTTTTCTTCTTCTTAACAATCTCGACAGTCTCTTCTTTCGTTTCCTTGGCGATATCTTCTTTTTCCAGCCTCTTTTTCAGCTCATCGACAGTCTTTTCACCCTCCTCTAAGGCGCCGGAAATATCTCCTTTCTGAGCCCTTTCTTTGACATGATCCAGATTATCAGAGTATTCTTCATGTTCGATATCATTTTCCTTGAGTTTTTCGATGTAATCTTCCGCTTCCTCGACCTTCTTAGAGATCTCATACAATTCCTTAGACTCCCTTTTCGCATTCATGATGTGATGAAAACACTCGATTATGTCCCTTTCTTCCGACGCCGCCTCTAACTCTTCTTCCATCCCTTCCGTATCGATATCTAGATTAACCTCGTCTATCTTCGAGAGTTTGTTCCTTACAGAGTTCTCCTTTTCTTCTATATATTTCTTCAACTCGTCCCCCTTTTTTATCCCCATGTCTTCAGCTACTTCTTCTATATCTTCTTCGACTTCACACGCCTTTTTTGAGGCCACCTTGTATTCTCCTATCTCGCATCCTCTTAATACATCTTTCACCCATCCTTTAAGGTCCGAAGTATCGCTCTTTTGAGAGATCCACTTGATATAATTTCTACACCTTTTGATTTTTTGTCGTATGTTCTCTGCACACTCTATCCTCTCCTCTATTTTGCCCAAGAGTGTTTTTCCCCTCTCCTCCTCGTCTTCCTCAAATGCATTTCTCACCCCATCCAGATCACTTTTTATCTCATCCACTGTTATGTCAAAATCCTCTAAACTTTCGATTTTTTCTTCGAACGATTCGACTCTTTCCTGAAAATCCCTAACTCTTTCTTCTTCTTTCATCTGCTCATCGAGGATGCTGTCTAGCTCTTCAAAATCACTGTATATATCATCTTTTTCCTCCGAACTCTTCTCATCACCAGTGTCTTCTTCCCATTCTATCCCCTCATATTCGACATCTTCCATCTCTGTATATTCCTCTTCTTCTTCTCCTTCTTCTTCCTCCTCTTCGAATACGACACCACAATTGGGACATTCCGAGGCATTTTCCGAGACTTCGCTCTCGCAGATAGGACACTCGAAAGTAATGATTCTCTCCGTGTCCTCTTCCATTTCCTCTTCTCTCTCGGCCTGTTCTTCAATTCCTTCCCCCAACTCGTCTTCTGACAACCCTAGATCTTTGATATCCTCTATAAGCTCATCTTGTAATTCTTCGCCTCTCTCTTCACCCTCCTCTATCTCCTCTTCATCAAGTTCATCATCCAGCATGTCCAAGTCCTCTATATCATCGATGGAATCGACTTCCTCTTCCTCCATCACCATTCCCATCACTTTTTCCATCGCATCTTCCGAGATGTCATCATCTAGGTCCATATCTTCGCCAAAGAGACTAAGATCGGCTCCACAATTAGGACATTCGTCTCGGTCTTGCGGTATTTTAGAATCACAAACGGGACATTTGCTCTCAGAATTCTCCGCCAAAGGGGGGCACCTCGTATAGCACTCATTGAAATAAGAAAGGAAGGATATAAAGATTTTATGTGAATTTACTGGGAAGTGACTTCAATCACCAAAACGTTTTAAAGTAACTAGAGACCATGACCTTTCGATGACCCTTATAGAGAGATGTGAAAAGGAAGTACCAAAAAAGGTCCATAAGGCGGCGGAAAACGAACCGATCGACGCCGACAGATTGGCAAGCTTGATAAAAAAGGGGAGAGCGGTCATCCCGAACAACCCTATCCATGATCCCGATCCGAAACCGATAGGCGAAGATCTGAGAGTCAAGGTAAACGTGAATATCGGCACCTCGAAAGACCGCCATGACGTAGAGGAGGAAATGGAAAAATTGAAAGTAGCTGAAGATAAAGGGAGCGATGCGGTCATGGACCTGAGTACTGGAGGGGATATAGATAAAATCAGGAGAGAAGTGATAGAAAGTACCGCTCTACCGGTCGGGACCGTCCCGATATATCAGTGTGGCCTTACCAAGGCTAGAGAATATTCCGTAGTCGAGATGACTTCCGACGAGATCTTCAAAAGCATAAGGAAACATGCCGAGGACGGGGTGGATTTCGTAACTGTGCACTGCGGAGTCACTGAAGACGTGATCAACAGGTTGAAGGAGAGCGGAAGATTGACAGATATAGTCAGCAGGGGCGGCTCTTTTTTAGCGGCATGGATACTGCACAATCAGGAGGAGAATCCTCTTTACGAAGAGTTCGATTATCTTTTAGAGATCGCTAAAGAGTACGATCTGACTTTGAGTCTAGGTGACGGCTTGAGACCCGGTTCAATCGCCGATGCCACCGATAGACCGCAGATCCAAGAACTGATAACTCTCGGTGAACTGGTAAAAAGATCGCGGGAGGAAGGAGTACAGGTTATGGTCGAAGGTCCGGGTCATATCCCACTTGATCAGGTGAAAACTAACGTGAAGATAGAAAAAGACCTCTGTGACGGAGCTCCCTTTTACGTTTTAGGGCCGCTGGTGACCGATTTTGCCCCTGGATACGACCATATCTCAGGCGCTATAGGAGCTGCTCTAGCCGCATACCACGGGGCAGACTTTTTGTGTTACGTGACCCCGGCGGAACATCTAGGCCTTCCGGATACTGAAGATGTTAAGGAAGGTGTCATCGCTTCCAGGATAGCGGCCCATGCCGCCGACGTGGCGAGAGGGATAGACAAAGATATAGACTGGAACATCTCTAAGGCGAGAAAGGACCTAGACTGGGAAAATATGTTCGAAAAAGTGGTAGATCCCGAAAAAGCTAAAAGGCTTAGGAAAGAAAAGAATGTCAAAGATACGGAACACGAAGAGGACGCATGCTCCATGTGCGGAGACGTATGCGCTATAAAGATGATAGAGGAATACTTTCGTTAATTATAAAATAGAGCTTGTATCTTTGGTTCCCCTACATGGGTTTACTACTTCCCAACTGTACAGGACTGTCGTCCTTCCGTATCTCAAGAAAATCT
>JAZKSH010000003.1:0-44260 GCA_036626195.1 Thermoplasmatota archaeon
GAGGAGACGCTGGACCCTCTCAGCTGCAACACCAGCCCCAACAACAGCAGCAACAGCCACGGCAGTCACGTCAGGAACAGAGAGGACGGCAACAGCAGCCGCAGCAAAAGTCGCAGCAGCCCCAACAGCAGCAGAGAGGAGTTGCAGGAACATCTCAGAGAGAACAGCAGCCCCAACAACAGCAAACGGCAGGGGGAGCTGCAGAAGAAACGACTAAGGCTTGTTCGACCTGCGGGCAGGAACTTAGATATATCGAGGATTACGATAGGTGGTACTGCGACAATTGTCAGCAATACGATTAAATTCGTAACACCATAAAGAAAAACCCTTTACCTCTGATTTTCTTTACTTTTCTCTACAAGTGAATGATAATCTTTTCGAAGGTGTATTCAAAATAAGGACCCAAGGACCAGAGGTAACATCACCGTAGCATCGCCGTGGATTGTACAGTGTTCAGCCTCTTCACTTATCTTTCCCCAGGAGATAGCTTCTTCTGCCCTTGCACCGGACAGAGATCCGTCGTATTCTACAGCTGTAGTGATGTATACGGCGCGATCCAATCCTCCTCTGAATTGATTCCACCAGATGGTGTGGTGTTTTGAGATACACCCTCCGATTATTAGGGCTCCACTCTTCTCGGCGGAAAAGATCTTGTCAGACAGTTCTTGTTCGTCTCTCATCAGATCTATATTGAAGTCTTTATTGTTCTGGTAGTACATCCATAATTGGAAACCGAAGGCGCCGTCAGTAATTCCCGGCACATATATAGGGATCTCATTTTCCGCGGCCCAATAAAGTATCGAGTCTTCATCTTCTATCCTCTTCCCGAACTCCCATATGATCTCCTTAGTGCTGAAAGAAGATCCCTGTTCATCCACTATCTCTTCGAGCAGGGATTGCATGTTTTCTTCTAGAACTTCTCCATAGGAAGAGTTCGGGATGAATATATTGCCTAATCGATTTATATTCCTTTGATGCAGTTCTGAGTCGTCAGCATAGAATCTTCCGTGATAGTAATCTTCCCACACCCTAGCGAGATCGTGATCTAAAGTTCCGCAGGTCGTAATAACCACATCGAACAGTTCTCTTTTCACCGCCTCTTTTAATATCCCCCTTGTTCCAGTGGAAACGATACAGGCGGGAAAAGATAGAAAGTTCGTATAATCTTCCGAGAACATCTCTTCTAGTATCTTAGAAGCCGATCCTACCTTTTTGGCTACGAATCCTCCAGAATCATAGTACTTGGAGACCAACTCAGAAATGGTGGTCTCACCGTTTATCTCTACGTCCTTCACTATTTTCTTTTCTTCCATGATAGGATCTAAAACGCCACTTTGATAAAAAATTTATGAGCTAACCGGCATTTGTATGACAATAGTGCAGTATTTGTCAGACAAATGAGTTATTTTTCAGGAACCCTCATAATCAATCAGACGCGATATAGAGGGCTCCAAAGACGAAAATACTTCCGTCGTACTTAAAAGACAATACTTAAATAGTGGTATATCATTTCTCCCGATGAAGATGGTTGGGATATAGCATGACAGAATCAATAGTTAGCAAGGCTTTAGATAAACATGAAGAGAAAAAAGAAAAGGGCAAAGAAAAGCCACGAGGTAAAACGATAGACGAAGTGGACGAAGAGGAATTAGAAGCAGCTCCAGAAGATGAGGAACTCCGAGAATTGGTTGACCAGCTCAAGGTTAACATAAAGATATTTGGCGCAGGTGGCGGGGGTAGTAATACCCTGGATCGTCTGACAGAAGAAGGTATAACTGGTGGAGAGTTGATCGCTGTCAACACAGATGCAAAACATCTACTTCATACCCATGCACAGAAAAAAGAACTAATCGGAAAACAGGTAACTAGCGGTCTCGGCGCCGGAGCTAGACCGGAAATCGGAGAGAAATGTGCAAGGCAATCAAAGGATAAATTGAAAAAGCATGTAGATGGTGCCGATATCGTGTTCTTGACCGCCGGGATGGGCGGTGGAACGGGAACCGGTTCGGCTCCTATCATTGCGGACCTAGCGAACGATGAAGATGCTCTCGTCATGGGCGTGGTCACCTTGCCTTTTGAAGCCGAAGGAAAGGAAAGGATGAGGAACGCTAAAAGAGGGCTTATGAAGTTGGAAGACCACTGTCACACTACCGTGGTGATACCTAACGATAAACTCCTTGAATTGGTGCCTGACCTTCCGATAAACAAGGCTTTTAAAGTGGCCGATGAAATATTGATGGAATCCATCAAAGGGATGACCGAGATAATCACCAAACCCGGACTCGTTAACATAGATTACAACGATATGAGGACGATAATGGACAACGGCGAACTGGCGATGATAGGCATCGGAGAATCCGACGATCCAAACAGCAGGATAGAGGATGCCGTGGAACAGGCTCTCGGGTCTCCGCTTCTAGGTGAAGTGGACGTTAGTGAATCTAAAGGCGCCCTAGTAAGAGTCATGGGCGGACCGAACATGACCGTCAGCGAGGCCGAGAAAGCGGCAAACATGGTGAACGAGAAGATCAGTAAAGACGCGAGGATAATCTGGGGATGTAACGTGGAAGAGGACATGAGTAACGAGGTCAAGATATTACTGGTGATAACCAATGTGCACACCGAGAGCGAAAAGTTCGCCGACGAGATGATGGCCACACCGGACGAAGAGATAGACAGCGTAACTTGAATTTGGGGACCATTCCAAACAACAAATACTTTTATCTCTTTTCCTTTTCTTATCTCCATGGGGATGTTAGCTAAAGGAGCAGGAAAGCCTCTATTGCTCTCTTCGCTTCCTTTAGTTGTGGTTTTTTTCCTTTATCTTTTTTTCAATTCCGACATCTTATTGTATTCGCTCAGCATTTTTTCTCCCCCGATACTCTTCACGCTGTATTTTTTCAGAGATCCGGAGAGAGAGATAAATAAAGGGATAACCTCCCCGGCGGATGGAAAAGTCCAGACCCTAGACAAAGAACAAAATACTATCCAGATATTCATGAACGTGTGGGACGTCCACGTTAATAGAGCGCCCTGGAAGGGCAGAGTCAAAGCGGAGAAATACCGCGATGGATCACATTTACCGGCCTTTTCCGAAGCGGCGGAAAAAAACGAACGTCGAGTTTTGCTCCTTGATACGGAATATAGTAAGATCAAGGTATGGCAGATATCCGGTTTAATTGGAAGAAGGATAGTACCTTACGTGGAGAAAAACGATGAGGTAGAGAAGGGCGAAAAGATAGGTATGATAAGGTTTGGATCTAAAGTGAAGTTGGAATTTTCTAACCGTGTCGATTTTTCTGTAGAGGAGGGACAGCGGGTAAAAGCCGGTGAGACCACTTTAGGAGTTTGGGATGCCGAAACAGATTCAAGCTCTGATGGAGACGAGCAGGAGATGAATGGAAATGCCCGATAGAGATATGGAAGTATCTTTAACGACCCCTGACTTGGTAACTGTCAGTAACGCTCTCCTCGGTTTTCTATCTATCACCTACGTAGTCGATGGGCGATTTTTTTCAGCTTCATTACTCATCGTGATATGTGTAGGGTTGGACGGTTTGGATGGATTCTTGGCACGTCGTCTCGACGTCGAGCACGATATGGGAGCCTATTTAGACTTTTTTTCGGACATGATATCCTTTTGTTTTGCCCCGGCAGTGTTGCTCTACTCGACCTTCTATGAGATCCAACTAGGCAGAGCTTGGCAATCACCACAGAACGCTTTGGCCACTATAGTACCTTTTCTCATAGTGTTTTTTGGAACCATGAGACTGACACGATTCGCTGATAAAACTTTTACTCAAAAGATATACAATGGTTTACCAGCTCCCTGCCTTGCTTTACTGGTGGTGCATCTCACCTATCTGTTAGGCTGGGGATCGACCGGTTGGAATTATCCCAACCTCACTCTTTTGGTGATATTGGGATTCAGTCTTTTGCTTTATTCACCGATCCGATATCCGAAGCTTAGAGGTGCGAAGCTGAGGATGGGAGCGGCAGTATTTATCGCCTTGACTCTCACGGGTATTTTGCTGATCTATTTTGCTCGAAATGAGGCGAAAGTATTTTTACTGTTCACCCTTGTGGGTCTTATTGGATATGTATTCTTAGGACCGTTGATGGTGGTCGATAATGATGAAAGAAAAAGAGGAGATAATCGAAAAGATGGAGATGGCAGATAAATATTTCAACTGCAGCGATCGTGAAAGGATAGCTTTCGAAGTAGGGATAAAACTCGGTGCACTATTCCACCAATTCATCGGAACGCCTGTGAGCCCTCACAATATAGATATACTCGAAAAATCCATCGAGAACACTACCGAAAGTCAAGCGTTTGTCAAGTCCGCCGAAGTCAATATAAAACCGAGTGGTTCGGGTGACGAAGATGATGAAAATATGGGACCTTTTGATTACACCACGTTGACGGAAGATATGATAGAAGCGGAAGTGGTGATAGAATATGATGGATTGAGAGCTGTAGGGGAGATGAGATATGTGGAAGAGATGAACTATCCGCTTATGTACATAAAGGAGATAGACGAGATATGAAAAATTTTTCGAACATCCTAACAATAAATAAATAGTGGGTAATCCATAACCTTGTAATAACTACAGAGGCGCGGTAGAATATGGTTAAAAGTTTGAAGATCGGTATAAGCGGAGCCTGGGGCACTCAAAAATCCGATACTATCAAGTCCATAATAGAGATGCTGTCTGAAGAAGATCTCGAGGTAGGCGGGATGGTGACGGAACCGATAATGGAGGATAACAGGAGAGTCGGTTTTCAGGTGATGGACTGGAGAACCAAGGAAAAAGCCGTCTTCGCACATCTAGACCTAGATTCATCTGTTGAGGTAAAAGGATACGGGGTCAATCTAGACTCACTGAATGAAGTCGGAGTTAAGGCCATCAAAAACGCGGCGAAGGAAAACGATATAGTGCTGATAGACGAGATCGGCAAGATGCAGGTCGAGAGCGAGGAGTTCTGTGATGTGGTCAGTAAGATCTTCGAAGTAGATAAACCTTTGATCATCACCTTTGAGAAGAAATCGAGGAATACGTTACTTCAGGACCTAAGGAGAAGAGACGACGTCCGGATGTTGGAGCTCACTGAAGTAAACAAGGACCTCCTCCCCTACAAGGTCGTCGAACTGATCGAAGAGGAACTCGAAGGCGATCTGATGTGAGCTGCGTAGAGATAGAAGAGGGTGAGATCAGTTTTTTCGCTCCGGAACATGAAGACGGCGAAGGCCCGAAGAAGATAGAGAAAGAAGTATTCTATAACCCTTCGATGCAGATGAATAGAGACACCTGCATCTCTTTTTTGAAAGCTTTCACAGCAGGCGAGGATATCAGTGTGCTTGACGGCATGGCCGCTACTGGCGTCAGAGGTCTTCGTATATTAAAAGAGAGTTCGATCTCGAACGTAACTATCAACGACGTCTCCACTCACGCGGTCGACCTGATCGAAAAGAACGCGAAAGAAAATTCTCTACTAGAAGATATAAACATCACAAACGATTCAATAGAGAAACACCTGTTAGAGAACAGGTATGAATACGATTATATCGATATCGATCCTTTTGGAACTCCTGTACCGTATTATCCTTTAGCTGCTCGATGCGTTTCACATGAAGGAGCCGTGGGTGTGACCGCGACCGATACGGCGGTTCTCTGCGGGACATATCCCGATACCTGCAGAAGAAAGTATTCGGCCCGACCCGAAAACAACTGGTGCAAGCATGAAAACGGTCTAAGGATACTGATCGGTTACTGTGCAAGAGAAGCCGCCAGGCACGACAGATGGATAAGACCTCTACTGTCCTACTACGAAGGTCATCACTTCCGGACCTATCTGCAGATTGGAGAAGGTAAAAAGAGGGCTGATAGTTGTTTGGATGAACTGGAGAGCGTGTGCTTCAGGAAAGGGAAGTGGGATTACGGAGATGAAAGTGGAAAGAGGAAAAGCGGCCCCTTTTGGATCGGTCAACTGTTTTCCGAAGAAATACTCGAAAATCTAGAAGTTGTCGGAAAATTAGACGAAGATAGGCTAACTTTATGGAAAAGTGAATCCGGATTACCGCCTTTCTTTTACGATACCAACGAGCTCAGCAGTATATTGAAGGTAGCGCCCCCTCCGATAAACGATATCGATGAAAAGCTAAAAGAGAAAGGCTTCAGAAGTTCTAGAACACATTTTTCATCTACGGGTATAAAGACCGATGCCCCATACGAAGAAATAGAGAGGATATTCTTAGGTCTTTCCTCTTAGGTACGAGCATCGAAATGCACCACCGGACACTTCCCCAAACATCGTCCGCAGTGATCGCATTTTTCAGGATCTATTTTCACTCCGTTATCGAAAGATAAGGCGTTTTTCTCACACCTACCTACACAGACACCACATTCGACACAGTGTAGGGCTTTTTTGTGTACTCGAAGGACCTCTTCTTTATCTAGTTCTTTAAACGAACTTTCCTCTACATCGCAAAGCGCGTTGAGCAGGTTTTTTGTCCGTCGGTGTTTCAGCATCTCGTCTATAGACTTTTCATCCCAAGATTTTTCGATGTTTTCCGGTTCTCCGTCGAGAAGTTTTTCCATATTTTCAGGCACGTCCAACCATCTCCAGAGGCCGAGTTCTATCCACTCTTCTTGTAGATCGTTCTTCTCCGCATATTTTTTCAAAGCTTTCTCGAATCTCTGATAATCTGAAAACTCTTCTTTCAGTTTTTCAAATTCGGCTAGATCGGACGCGGGACAGACCCAACAGCCTATCCTTTCGAATCCTTTTTCATACCACGGGTTCCACTCCGCGTTTTTCTGGAACAGATATAACCATACATGGAGTGCGGTCCAATCCTGTATAGGGGATGCGGATTTCTGTCCAGGCACCCATGGGTTATCCCAAGTACTCCCTTGACTCATCCTCTGTCTGGATTCGTACCTTCTCTGGCCGATGAAGGATAGAACGCCGTTCTGGTAAGTTTCGTCGATCAAAAGAGCGGTCGGACCCAGCTTGCAGGTCTTGCAGCACCAGCGGTAGTCTCTAGCCGAAGGGCCGAAATGGTCGAGGTTGTCCCAATAACCGCTGTCCGCTTTCCTTTCGTGAAGTGTGAGATCGTACTTTTTGGCCACATTTCTAACATTTTCTATAGTCTCAGGTAACTCAATGCCGGTATCGATAAATATCAAATCCGGATCTATCCCGGCTTCAAGTAAGATGTGAAGTGTGGCCAAAGAATACTTTCCTCCGCTGTAGGCCACCGCGACCGGCAGCTCATTTTTTTCCACGTTTTTCTCCACGAACTCTACTGCATCATTTACTCTTTCATCTATATGTTCTCGGTTAGCTTTTATGACGTCATCCCAGCTCGCTTTCGTTTCGTTCGGAGAATAATCAGATATTCTCCACCTGTTTTTCACTCCTCTCCCTGAAGAGGCCTCAACGAGTTCTTTGCCCGGGTATCTTGCCGGACCTGAACAGATAATATCACCTGATTCATCAGTGACTATTACCTCACCACCCTCCTCTATTGAGGGGTCTGCAGCAGTGATCCCCGGGGCCAGCACACTCCCTCCGTCAAGGATCGGTTCGACAGCGCCTTGATCTACTTCGACGAAGCCCTCATCGGGTTTTTTTAAACCTTCCCAGGGTCTTAAGATGAACTCATACGGATCCTTGCCTTCCAATTTTCTTTCCGGATTATATCTTAATGCGCCGATGACTTCACCGTCAACTATCACTTCGTCCATCTTATCTCTGGAAGGGATACCGTTGAGTACGACGGGTGTTCCATCTGAAAGAAGTTGGTAAGAGTAATCATCGCCCCACTGTCTATCGATGGTATCTCTTATTATCAGGATATCTTCATCAAAGGCCGGTCTGACATCTCCCGGTGGGGTGATCTCGACTTTTCTCGAGGGTTCACCGCAAAGGGCACAATCCCCTTCTTCTACTATGGGGACGTTGCAGTGATCACACCAGTGCAGGTGTATCTTTCCTAATCTTACCAATGACATACTACAGGCCTCTTGGGATACGCTTCGATATTAAATCTTTCGTTCACCGACTCCCTTGATTTCACTCTAGTGCAGTTATCTCTTCATCATCCACCCGTTTTTCTACCTCACCCTTCACTTTCCCCTTGGCCAATCTGTCGAGAAGATCTCTATCATTATCGTGAATTATGATGTGGTCTACATCCATCTTTTCGTAATCTTTAACTATCTCATCCGCAATGACTCCCCCTTTTCTCATCCGCACTACCGTGGGTATGTCAATTTGGTCTGTGATCTTTAAAACGTCCTCAGTATAATCATCGACTTTTTCCCTCTTGTCTTTCACCACCGAATCGATGAAATTTTCCTTCGTCTTTTTTCCTATTCTCGTATCAAGTTTATCTTTCATCTCTGGAACTTCGATTATCTTCAAGATTATGATCTTGGTAGGTTTCTCCCTTTTTATCGTCCCTTTTATCATTTCTAGAGAGGTTTCAGAGTACGGCTTCTCGTAGCAGGCTATAAGCAGGACATTATCTTCGTCAGGAATCCCGTCTTTATTTGATTTCTCCTTTAGCATAAATACCACGTTTTTACCAATATCCGAGTAATCTCCACCAGCCCAATCCTATCGTTAGGAATATTGCTAGACCGATTATGTTAAGTATCAGTCCAGAAACCAGGAAGTCTTTCTGATCAAGATGTCCCGTAGAGTAGACCAATGCTGCGCTGGGCGTACCGACGACGAACATGAAGGCGAAGGCGCTGGGCATCGCTACAAGAAATACGGGTAATATATCGACGAAACCTAACGCCAGCATAGCTGAAAGAGCGATGGGTAAAACTACGCCCGTGGTCGCGGCATTGCTCATCAAATTCGATAGGAAAGCGGTTAGAATCGCGAACATCGCGAGTAATAGGAATGGATTCTCTCCGACCATGTTCAGCAGCGAAGTGGCGATGAACTGCAGTGTCTGTGACTCGCTCAGGATGAATCCCAGTGAGATCGCACCTCCGTAGAGGAATATGGTGCCCCAAGGGAGTCTTTCAGCGATGTCGTCCCAGCTTATAGTGCCCGAAAGAGCGATAACCACCGAGATAAAGACCGCTATAACGCCCATGCCGAATACCTGACCTAGAACCGCCCAGGCGATGAAAGCCGATATCAGGAAACCGAGCGCCTTCGCTTCCCCCATCGAGAAATCCCCCATCTCTTCGACCTGGTTGCCTATCTCGCTCAGGAGTTTTCCCATATCGACGCCTTCAATGTCGAATATCTTTATCAACACTATATATACGAAGAAGGTCATCAGAAGGACCATCGGTATAGCCGCGATGAACCATTCTACGAAGGAAATCGATTTACCCGTTTCGGCATAATATATCTCGATAGCTAGTGGATTTCTAGCTCCTCCCAACAGAGTGCCCATACTGCCCACGCTGGTGGAAAAAGAAAGGCCTAGCAAACTAGCTTTTATGAAATCAGGGTTGAGTTCTCCTTCTTCATATATCGAATAAATGCTGAGGAGGACCGGTATAAATATGGCGGCGACGCCGTGGGCGGGCATAGTCATCGAGAGGAAAGAGCCTATGAGAACTATACCTAAGAGGAATTGTTTGGGGCTGTCGCCGAACCTTCTCAAGACCTTGAGAGCTATCCTTTTATGAAGACCGTATTTCTCTACGGTCAGACTCAAAATAAAAGCTCCTATCAGGAAGAAAATGGTTGTCGAGGCAAAACCGGTGAAAGCCTCGGTCGGTTCTACCATCCCAAGCATCACAGAAAAAGAGATGATCAGGAACGCGGTGAACATGTAGGATACCGGTGTCAGTAGCCAGTAATAGATAGCTAGAAAGAGAAGAGCTATTCCATAATACTGTTTAGCGGCGGCAGCGTCGGGGGCGATATAGTTGAAGGTCAAAAGAAGCATGGCGAATACGAGTAGGCCCAAGACTCCCTGTACCTTGTCGCTCCTAAGGTACCTCAACATGCTGAGTTTATGTCCGGTTATTTTTGATCTTAAATTTTCAGTGGTTGACTCCATTTTCTACCTCTTTGCTAGTTCTTTGTGCACAGAAAACTATAGCACAAAGTAAATATTTTTCAAGTGTAAAGTTGAAGGATAGAGTGGATCAATCAAGCAGTGTGACCTTTTTAGTGGAAACACCCTTTTTAACGTTTTCCGAAATGCTGCCCTCTATCACTGTTCCGAGAGGTCCTTTCTTAGGTCCGTGCATTATGATGTGATCGACATCTAGATTTTCAAATTCGTCGATGATCTCTTCGGCCACGTCTTCCCCTTTCCTGAGATGAACTTCGGAAGGGATGTTGAACTTTTCCACCAGGTCCATGATATCCTCCGCATATTTATCCGCCAGTTCTATCTTTTCATCTTTTACGGATTCGAGAAAATCTTTTTTGCTCTCTGCCCCGATACTTGCATCGACCATCTCGGAGGGTTTTTTTTGCTCGATAGCCTTCAAGATTACTATCTTTTCAGGTTTTTCCTGCAGGATTATCTGTCTGATAACTTCTAATGCCTCTTTGGAGTATTTTTCCCGATAGCTGGCTATCATGAGTGTGTTTATCGCTTCAGTTCTCTCCTCGTCTTTTCTTTTCATGACTTTTTTATCGGTTTCTGCAACCTTTTTATTCTCTCTTTGCTCTTCGTCCTTTTTCTCTCTTTTTTTCGGATCCATGGAGATTCTTTACCTCCTATCTTTTTGGAGGGTGCCTTGAGTGTGCCCTTATGCCGCATCCATTATAAATTTTTAATGTTCCTTTTTCGAAGCTTCTGAAGCTGAGACGCTTTTGATGGGAGGATTAAAATATCTCCTTTACCCTTACATATACTGTCCGGCTGCGAAGATCATGGTGAGCCCCCAGCGCTGTGAACCATGATGCAAGAGCCGGATACGGTCCTGTAGGGTCCCCCTGTGAGATGGATGCGATGTCCGTAGATGATCAGGGAACAACCCCAGGGCTGGACACTCCCCTGGTCAGAGTCAGGGAGGGGAGTTGGACGTACCTTACGATGAACCTGCCTGTTACGGCCGGGGGACACCCACTAAACTTCTTCCTAGAGGGGGGAATTGGAAAAGAGAGATGATCCGATGAAGGAGAAAAACAAAACTTTGAGATGTCCAAAATGCGGCAGTCGTAAGATATTTCCAGAAACGGCTTTCATCACCGGATACAAGTATCGCTGTGAAGATTGTGGCTATGTCGGATCACTGATACTGGAAGAATACACTACTGATGACGAAGACTAGGATACACTTTTTTTCAGGCGTACATTACTTCTTTCTTTATTTCTCTTTCAACGGAATCATTGAGAACTTTCTCTATGGCGTCGACGAAGTCTCTTTCGTCTATCTTTTCTTTATCCTTCCTGATCGAAAACATGCCCGCCTCTGTACATATCGCCTTGATATCGGCGCCACTGGCTTCTTCCGTTCTCTCCGCTAAAAAGGATAGATCGATATCCTCTTCAATACCCATGTTCTCCATATGGATCTTGAAGATGTCTTTCCTTCCTTCGAAGCTTGGATTCGGCGTTTCGATTATCCTATCGAATCTTCCTGGCCTTAAAAGAGCTTTATCAAGCAGCTTCGGTCTATTGGTAGCACCGATGATCTTCACTTCGCCTAAAGGATCGAAACCGTCGAGTTCGGATAAAAGCTGCATCAGGGTTCTCTGCACCTCTCTATCTCCGGAAGTGGCACGCTCTTGTCTCCTCGTCGCTACGGAATCCAATTCGTCTATGAATATGATTGAAGGTGATTTCTCTCTGGCCATCTGGAAAAGTTCTCTGACCATCCGAGCCCCTTCACCGATGTATTTTTGAACCAATTCAGACCCGACGAGCTTGATGAATGTAGCGTTGGTCGAATTGGCTACGGCTTTCGCCATCATCGTTTTGCCGGTACCCGGCGGCCCAACCAGCAGAATAGCTTTTGGAGGATCTATACCGCGTCTCTCAAATTTGTTGGGGTAAAGAAGGGGGTCTTCCACGGTCTCTTTCACTTCTTGTATCTGATCCTCGAGTCCTCCTATGTCATCGTACGTTAGCTCAGGTTTATCGACGAGTTCCGCCCCCATTATGTCGGGATCGACAGGGGGAGGCAGCACCCTAACCACAGATAAGGTCTGCTTGTTCAACGCTACCCTCGTCCCCGGCTTAAGCTTTTTTCCAGGAAGAAAATCTGCCACGTTCACTATAAAATCAGGTCCGGTAGAACTCTCTATGACCGCTTTATCATTCGGTAGAAGTTCTTTGACCAATCCAACGAGAAGTGGAGGCTTTTTTAATCTATTGAGTTCCTTTTTGAGTTCCTTTGTCTCCCTCTTCAGTTTTTCTAATTCATTTTTGACATAATCTCTCCTGTCCGTGGGTTCATATTCTTTAGATAGCCTCTCGTGTTTCTTTTGAAGTTCCTCTATCCTTTGTGTCAACTCCTTAGAGGTTCCTCCTAAATCTTTTTCTTCCAAATGACCACCGTCTATTTATTAATTTACTCTCTCGCTGAGTTATAAAGATTGTGGTGACTAACTGAACACCGGCAGATAAGGTGAGATTTTTTATTCATCCAGAAACGAATTCAGGCGTTTTACAGCGTGATGTTTGTCCTTCTCCGGTACCTCGGCCTTTGTTATCTCATTTTCTAGAATTTTAATGGTCGAATCGTAAACTTCTTTATCAACGGGATAAGGCGTGCCGTCTTTTCCGCCGTGGGCGAAACTGTATTTTACCGGATCCTCCCAGCTGGTTTTACTGCCGAATATGAGGTCAGAGACGAGAGCTAGAGCTCTTATCTTTTTGGGCCCAACCCCCTCTAGACTCACCAGCTCCTCATAATTTTCCGGTTGTATCTCGTAGGCTTCTTCCAGCACCTTCCACTCTCTATCTGAAAGGTCTACGTCTAGAACGGGGTGATGCGAGGGCATTTCCAATTCTTTAATCTTTTGTGCTTCCTTAAAGTCGGTCAAGGTGGTCTGGCCTTTCCGATCCAAGTACTTTTTAAGGTGATCTGGATTATCGTTCACCAGGTCAACGCTGGTCTTTCTCGCCTCTCCGCTTTTTTTGGAGGTCATATCTAGGACCTCATTTTCCTTCCTATCGCAGCATACACCCTCGTGGGGTTCTTCGACGAAATCTTCTACTTTTTCTGAAAGCCAATGGTATCTTCTCGCGTAACCTGTCTCCTCTTTCATCCCCTGCTGGACCACCCCCCAGTCTCCTTTTTCGGTCACTATAAAACAGTGGTGATAAAGCTGATAGTGGTCCTGGACGCATGAATTGTCCACCTTTGCCGAAAGTTTAGAGTTCTCTACCAGTTCGTCCACCCGAGAAGGGCTGATAGAATAGATGTTCTCTAAATTTTTTATCTCCTCAGGAGTTTTTCTGCTCGTCTTCCCCTTCCCCCCTAATACCGCTATACCGTGCTCCTCAGCGTCAAGACCCTCCTTCAAAGCTCCACACGTGGTAGTTGTTGTACCGCTGGAGTGCCAGTCGAATCCTATGGTGCAGGAGAGCGCCTGGAACCAGTGAGGATCTGTGATCCTTCTCAGGAACTCTTCCCTTCCATATTCTTCTATTATCACTTCTGTTATACCCTTGCTCAGTCTAACCATCCTTTCGAATAACCATCTCGGAGCGCTTCCACCGTGCAAAGGAAGATCGGCCTGGCCCTTTTTCTTCATACATATTAACACTTTGAAGGTCTGGTATAACTTTTGTGGGGTGAAAGAGCTCACTCTGATCAGTCCGGCCATTTTTGGAGATAGAATGGGGCGGCCGCTGGTCCTGAGATACAAAAACTTTATACTGACCCATCCAATATCTAAGACGATGACTAAGAAGAATCCTCTGGTCAGGGTAAAATGTACAACAACAAAAGGTGGTTTGGTTGCTGCATGAACGATATTTTTCTTTGATCGTATTTACTTTCCTTTTATCTCCTCTTTTTTTTACTCCTCTGATCTCTTCTAGTGTACCTTCTACTCGATCTTCTACAACCATACGTATCGAAGAGGCCTTCGGCAGTGGAGAGGGCACACTCCCTGATGACCTCATGGAAGATGACGATATTTACTATAACCTCTCAGGTGGCCAGTCGGCTGAATACTTCACAGTTTCATCTTTCAACACCTCGGGTAGAGAGGGAGGTATCTCAAAAGTCGATCTTTTTGGACAATATAAGGTCATCAGCAGATTTTACCCGACACAGAAATCGGTCGAATACAGGCAGAACTCATCTGCAGATTGGATAGAAGCCACGAATATAACTCCTGAAGAGAGCGATACCGAGGATACGACAAAACATGAAGACATCACACCCCTCTATCAGCAGTGGACCTGGGAGCGGATATCCGAACTTCAAGTGAGATACGTGAATCCCCAGGGCCGGATAGCATGGGATGCGATCTGGTTGGAGGTTGAAGTTTCAGATATTGAATACGAATTACAGGTACAAAAATCGGTCGATAGAGAAAAATGTTCTGCTGGTGACGAGATAAATTACAAGATCTGGTACAATAATACGGGCTCAGCAGTTTTGGATGAAGTCTATGTGAATGATACCTTCGACTCCAATCTAGAATACCTTTCAGATAACACTCAGCAGACACCTATTGTAAACGGCGATACATACTCCTGGCACTTCACTTCTGTCAGCGTAGGGTCGAACAGTTTTACTGTCACTTTGAAGGTCAACGAAACAACACCCGACGGCACTGAGATATCGAATCAAGCTCTCGCCGATTATAAAGGGCCAGGATGGTCCACGACCAATTCTAACGTGGTCACAACTCAGGTCGAGTACGTACCCGTCAGTGTTTCACAGAGCGTTTCGAAAGACGACGTGGTCATCGGAGACGAAGTGAATTATACCATAAGCCTCTCGATGAATACAGATTTAGAGACCACCTGTTGGGTCAACGATTCATTATCTTCTTATCTTGAATACGTTTCTGACGATTCTGGGGTCGAGCCAGAGATAGATGACAATAATATCTCTTGGAAATTCGACCTGTCTGATGACAAGACCTTCCACTTGAGAGTTAGAGTCAAAACTTCCACTCCTGACGGGATAGAGATAGCCAATCAGATCAGGTTAGAGTACTATTTAGAAAGGAGTTATTCAAGGGAGTCAAACATGGTTTACTTCACCGCTCATACATCCCCTGGGTACATCAATCTAAAAGCACAGACGACTTCCAATACCCCCGGGGAAGAAATGAATATCACGGTGACCTGCCACAATATCGAGGAAACGGAACTTTCTCCTGCTTGGGTCAACATCTCTATAGACGAGATGGTCTATGTCTCTGACTCACTCGCAGTTGAACCTGAAGAAAAAAACGATACTTTATCCTTTGCATTCGATAGTATCCCTCCTGGGGAACTCGAGTTCTATATCACCCTGAAGTCTCCCCTCTCCAGTGAGAACGGTGATCTTAACACGATACAGGGGGATTATACCTTTGGATTCTACGACGAGCTTTATCAAGTAGAGTCTAACAAGTTGATATTGACCACAGAAGCTCCCAATATCTATGTGGAGCTGGAATCTCCTTCCACGATTTATATGGACAGTACTTTCAACGCAACGGTATATTTGGAAAACGTGGGTATGGGAGATTCGAGATGGGTAAATTTGACCGTCAGATCCCAAAAGATGACTATCAACGGTTCCGATAGGGCAGATTATACTATGACCGACTTCGAAATCGAGAAGAGAAAGGTGCTTCTTGGGCTCCAAGGGACATCCACGGGTATAGGTAAAATCAGCATCGTCTGTAATTATACCACTTCGGCGGGTTCACCATATGACAGTAAATATTACACAGAGGAGATCCTGATAGAGAGACGCTCCGAGGAGATAGATTTCAATGCTAGTTTTTCGGAAGATTCATACGTTGTCGGAGAGACCGCCGAGGCGGGTGTGTTTGTGAACACTTCCTTTGACTCCCCTATCATAGGGAATATAAGCGTGAGATGGGGCGGTAACATAACCTGTATATCGGGGAGTGAAACCCCTGATCTATCAGAAGAGCGGCTGATCCAATGGAACAAGAGCTTCGTTGACAGGACAACCTTATCGGCAAGATTCAAGATAGGCAGAATGGAAGACGGTGATGAGGCAAAATTTGAGTTTTCTTTTAATTTCGATGATGAAAATATATCGATCGAAAGAGAAATCTCCATAAAGTCTCCCGAGATCAGTTTATTTACTCTCGTTCACGATCACACGATCTTCTATAATGACGATACGACGGTGGATATATATATTTACAATAACGGTTCGGTCCCTATCAACATGACCCTTCGTTTTCGCCTAAGACTCTTGACTTATACCAACCTGAGTAAAGGCGTTTACGAGCCCAGTACTGGGGATCTGATCTGGGAACTGAAACTTGATGCGAATTCTACCACTAAAGTTAGCTTCAACGTGACACCTACAGAAGACAGAACTAAGACCACCGAAGTGGATGCCCAGATGGAAGGCAACCTGAATGGAATAAATCTCTATTATGCAACGGACCCCATAGATGTAAATATAAAGGAAACTGAGAAGGCGCAAAATTACTGGCTTTACCTGTTTGTACCCCTGGTTGTATTCGCGGCAGCGAGTTTCATATCCGTTTGGAGGAGATAAAGAGTGCTGAAGAGATACTCCTTTTTTATCATATCAGTGGTCATCACAATACTGATATTGATGATCCCTCTCTCCGTGACGATAATGGGAGGGACTTCTAGAGTAGAAGAGAGGAGAGTTTTGAGAGAATACACCGTTCTAGACCAGTTGAAAAGTTCTTCTCGAAAAGGGGTTCAGATCGCTGTATATGGAAGTTACAGCGAGAATCTTGACCGGTTGTCCTCACAGCAGGTGGATGAAGAAATACAGAATGATGTGACTCGATTTGAAGAAGCAGACCTGGCTCCAGATTATTATATGCCGGATTCTTACCGGTACGATGGTCGCGTAATCGAATCGGTTCAAAAGTATTCCGATGAGTATGGATTTTCGACATCGATACCCGAGCGTATAATAGGGAACGGAAGCGGACACCCTGATGATCTGTTTGAGATAAGCGGCTCGGACGAGGACTTAAAAAAAGAAGATATTATAAACGCAAGGCCCACCGTGCTCGCTGTCCGAGCTGGAACATGGGATGAAGATATCGAAACTTTGCTTGAAGGCTATCTTGAAGGATTGACTGTAAAAAGATCTACTGTGAATATACTCGTGACCGATGTGAACGCCAGCACTAGTGATTCAACCATGGAGGAGATAAATTCCGCTCTCATGCCTTACCATATGCCAGATTCTTACAGCCCTATCAGTGAGCTCATCTTCGCCGTTAGACCTGAAACTGTTACTACTACGACTTTACAAGGTCTCCATTCATACATGCCCGTTTGGATGCAGATACCGATGGAATTATTCTATGTTCTCGGGTTCTTTTTGACCTCTACTATGGGTTTTTTCTTCTTTCTAACCGGAACGTTAGAGAAGGAAAAAAAGAAAAAATATCCTCAGGAGCTTTTAGAACTTCAGAGAAAGCTCCCAGAATCACAGATAGGTAAGATCAAGGAAAAATTGGGCGGAGGTTATGCCCCTAAAGTCAGTATTATTTTACCCTGCTTCAACGAAAGTGAAGGCGTGGGAAGAGCGATCGAGAGCTGTTACTTTCAGGATTATGAAGGCGAGATAGAGATCATAGTGGTGGACGACGGTTCCCTGGATGAAACCTACGATATAGCGAAGGTACAGGAGAGCTCTTACTCACATAGAAGGGTCAAAGTCCACCAAAAGCCGAATTCGGGTAAGGCCGACGCACTTAATTTCGGTCTAGAACACGCCACGGGTAACATAGTGTTCCATACGGATGGAGATACTGAGGTCGAGAAGGAAGCGGTGAAAAAGGTTGTAAAGAAATTCAAAGAATATCCTGAAGCCGGCGGAGTTGGAGGTTTTGTAGCCGTCAGGAACGAGAAGAATTTGATAACCAAACTTCAGCAGATCGAGTATGTTTACGGCCAGCATCTCCTGAGGTATATACAAGGGTTAGACGGGAACGTGGTGATAATGCCCGGAGCCATGACGGCACTTCCAAAAAAGATAGCAGAGGAGTTCCCGATGCCTAAAGGTACTCTCACCGAAGATGCACATCTTACGATAAAGCTTCTCAGTTCCGGTTTCGAGACCAGGTACGCCAGGGACACCAGAGTGTGGACTAACGTTCCTGAAAAATTTTCATCGTGGTGGAAACAGCGCACTCGATGGCTCTATGGTTTCCTTCAGATATGGACGAGAGAACGCAGCTTCATGCTAAGAAATCTTTGGTCTTTCTTCTATATAGGAAGATGGTACCTTTCTTTTCTTACTTTCGGCCTTTTATTGTTCGTGGGCATCCTATCGCCTTTGGTCTCCCGGGGAGCGGCTCTGTGGGGTTTTCTTTCTCTGAGATTTTTTGTAGTCATATCGGGTTATATGATCACCCGTGCACTCATCCTGAAAAGCTATGGGAAAGGAGCGAGATTTATCAAGTACTCTCTCCCCTATCTGGCTTACGGTATGACCTTAGGCCTATTGAGGCAGTCCCTCCTCTTCAGGTACGTTTCTAGGATCGGCTTGAAGATAGAATGGGGCGGCCGTGAGATAGAGGTGAAAAGATGAAGAAGCCAGAAGATACCATAGTGGAACTTACCTGCCCTGCATGCGGGGCCCATCCCAGACCTAACAGTGAGGAATGCTGGAGATGCGGTGAGAGATTTGAACAGGATCTGGTCAAGAAGATCAAAAAGAAAAGTAGTTTGGTCTCTATAGATATCGATCCGGACCAGAGGTACGCCGACTGGCTAAGATATATCTTTCCTGTCTTTATAGTGCCGCTCTTTTTCATAGGCGATCTACGCTTTTCCCTAGCTCTTTTTGGTTTCAGCTTCTTGGTTTTCTTTTCACAGCGAAGATGGTACAGGTATGGAGGTCGGACCGGGATTTTCTCTGCAGTGCAGGTATTTATCCCATTTCTGCTGATCGTCTATCTGTTCGAACCAGTAGTTCCTATGCGTGAATTCGTGATCGTGGGGGCATTGACCGCTGCCTCCGCCGTGGTGGTGCTGGTCTGCCGGGCTAGGCCCCGCTACATGAGTTTTGTCCTGCTAGGTGCCTTCACGGCTCTGACGAGCTTGGTTCCGCAGTATAGATTGATAGTGGTCGTTTTATCCGGTGTTATATTTGGGCTGCTGGTCTGGGAGTTCGTAGAGATAGATACTTATTTCGTTCCAGCCTATCTTCTGCCGGTCCCTTTATTGAACATATTTATGGATTCCAACTCTGTGCTGGCGGCTTTCCTGTCCAGCGGCGTGGTTATCTCGATATTGATATTGTATAGGGAATTGAACATCCGCCAGATCGATCCTATACTCATATACAGACTAGGCGGCCTTCACGAGGAAGAATTTACCGATGAATTTAGAGCTAGTGCTGAAGAAGATGTGGACTCGACGCTGAAGGTGGCGGACTCCTGGCTTCGGAGGGCAAAATATCAGCTTTCCGAGGGAGATTTGGAAGAGGCCAGGGAAAGTCTACAGAAAGCTCTTCGACAGGACGTGGACCCGGTCGAAGCCCACGTGATGCGCTACTATCTAGAGAGAGACGAGAAGATGCTTTCCTGGGCCAGGAGGATCTCCCTCAAGCACCTGAAGAAGTATCTCACGGAAAATTTGTCCTATAGGGAAAAATATTCTCTGCTAGACCTTGTTTCAAAAGCTTTTGAAAAGGAGAAGGTCGATAGATACTTCGGTAACCTAGTAGGTCGAGAGAGGAAAGAGTGAGCCTAGGTCAGCAGGATGACCCCTTTTTTGGTGTAGAAGTTTCGCAGTTATTATAACCTTAGAGAGGTCAGAGAGCAAGTTTCCAGAGGAAGGGAGAACATCACCTTTCAGCTAGTACGATCGTTAGATATAGAGTTTTAATAGTCACACATGAGCCCTAATTCCCCGGCCTGTTTGGATTTTTAAATCCAAATTGGGTTAGAATGACCATTCTGACACCTATTTAGATTTCATATCTAAATGGTTTTAGAAAATTTTATTTTCTGATACCTGTTTAGAATCACTATTCTAAACGGATTTAGAAAGTTTCCTTTCTGATACCTGTTTATGATCGAATCATAAAGAGGATTAGAAGTTTTACTTCTGATACCTTCGAGGTCGTGGGATACTCGTGGGACAAGTTCCACTTTATCCTCGTTATCTAACAGGAAAGAATAAACTTTCCTGTGACCGCTAGAATCGTCAATTCTAGCTGGGTCTACTGGAATTTTGTAAAAATTCCATCGAGTATCAGAATTTTCGTGAAAATTCTAATTTAGTAGGAATCTTGGATTCCTACACTGCTGGGAAAACCTTGGTTTTCCCAAAGCACACTGCGGATACTCGTGGAATAAATTCCCTTCATCCTCACTGTCCCTGCGGATGGTATCACAATCAAAGATTCTTTCCATCCTCGTTATCACTGTGGATGGTACAGGATTTCATCCTTGCATCCTCCCTGTCGGTGCGGATGGTATTGGATTTCATCCTACCATCCTCACTGTCGTTGCGGATACAGGGCGATTATATCAATGAATCTCAATCTCACCACTACACTAATAATTCTAGTGAGTCTAGGGCTATTCAAAAAGAACCACAGCATTCTTCGGGGACTCCTCAAAGTACTCTACATGAAAATATTATATTTTCATTCGATATCAGGAATGTTATTCCTGAGATATCTAAGTGACTTTACTGGTCAATAAGTGAGTTCTAAGGAATAGCATTCCTTATCTTGAGAGAACACGTTCTCTCAATATGCCCGAGATTTATATCGGGGAGCACTCACTTCCTTTAGAACCCAAGGGTTCTCATCCCCTTAAAAAAACGGACCCTCGGGGATTCGAACCCCGGTCCTCGGCTCCGAAAGCCGAAAGGATATCCTGACTACCCTAAGGGCCCACAGTGAACGTTAGTGAACGAAAAAGCCTTAGGGGAAGTTGGAACGTTTTGTTCCGACACGACCCTAAGGGCCCACAGTGAACATAGGTAGAGAGGAAAAAAGGGTGAACTCATTATTATCATTTGCCCCTTTATAGGGAGGTGGAAAAGGTGGTGTGCTCTTGAGTTCAATGGAGTAGGTTGATCAATAGGATGCCAAATATTATACCAGAAAGTATGCCTCCTATGGCGTAATGCCCTTTCATCCTTCTATGTGCATCGGGGATGAGCTCATCGAAAACTATGTAGAGCATCGCTCCTGCGGCGAATCCGAGACCTAGAGAGAGTGTTAGATCCGAAACCCCTCCTAACGCTCCACCGAGTAAGGCTCCGATACCCATAGGGATGCCGGCTAGAGTGGTGATAACCAATATTTTGGTGCCTTTGACCTTCCCGATACACATGGCAGCTCCGACGGCCATCCCCTCCGGAAAGTTATGGATCGCCATCAGCACGGCTAGAGCTAATCCCACTTCATAACTGACCATGAATCCGGCACCGATCGCAACGCCCTCGGGTAGATTATGCATCGCTACACCGACACTCAAGAGAAGCCCAGTCTTGATTGATTTCGCTCTCTCTTCATTTCCGTCGGAGTCAAAGGAGAAGTGCCTGTGAGGGAAGTTGATGTCGAGAAAACCGATGATGATTACACCCATGAGGAGTCCTACTATCGCGGTTAGTAAAGACCCTTCCTCTATGGATTCGGGTATAAGTTCCACAAAAGTTATGGAGACCATCACTCCTGCAGAAAAACCGAGGAGGATACTCAAAACTTTATTTTCTATCTTTCTCACACCTACGACCGATAGTCCCCCTGCTGTGGTGCCCAAAACACCACTCAGCAGCCCGACCAGTGTGACGGTGATAATGTAATTCATCGTTCTGAGGGTATTTAGGAGCGCCTAAATTATAAATATTTTCCTTCCGACACCGCTCCTCACGACAATTACTTTAAATATCACATCCAGTCATCAGTGATTGTAGAGGAATAAAAGTGAAGGTCAAAACGAGATTAGGGGCGCTTCTAGTAGTGGTTTTCCTGATTTTATCGGGGTCATTACTGAGTGGATGTACAAGCAATGAGGAGAGAGGAGTAGTGGGCATCCCTAAAGGTGAAGATGCAGAGGGTGATTTTTACAGGGAGGAGAACCGCGCTGAGATATTTGTACCAATTTTGAACACCTACAAAGATCCCAAGGAGATAGTCGTAAAATATCAAGTGATAACCGAGAAGCAAAACCGTTATTCCGAGTTGAAGAAGATAAGATTGCCTGAAACTTCCGAAGAAGTGTACTCCCAGGAGATACACGTTCCAGAAGGAGAGGTAGCGGAATTTTTCGATGCCGAGATAATAGTATCTGAGGATGATATAGGCATAGTAAAGGTGAGAGGAGAACGGGTAGATGATGAAGCCTTGATAAATGCGACGGTTGCAAATACAAACTTCGATTCGAAAGAAGCTACACTGAACTTTGAAGCGGTCATGGAGGAGGGAAACGTTGAATGGGAAAAGAAGGATGTCACATTACCAAAAAATTCTATAGATGAGTACTCCCAGAGGATTCGTGTTGACGGAACAGTAGAAGACTATCGGGTCGAGATAGTAGAATGAAAAAAGTAGCCCCGGGCGGATTCGAACCGCCGTTGCCAGGTCCAGAACCTCACATGATTGACCTCTACACCACGGGGCTATTGAGCAGTGCGAAAGAGTCTCGTGGTAATTTGGAATCTTTGATTCCTGTGCACCACGGGGCTATTGTGAAACGAAGTAGCGTGATACAGTGGATTACCGATAAAAGAACTTATTTAAAATATTATCCCTTCTCTTCTCGAAGTTTTTTTATATGATGTGTGTGATGTATAATCCGGTCAGGAAAGCTTGGAGAACAAAGAGGTCATCCTGATAGCGGTCTTAGCTTCGATAAGTTCTTTTTTGACCTGGTACATTCTAAGGTCTTCCAACCCTGAAAACCAGGTTTTAGGATCGTATTACAGTATCTTAATATTCCCTCCGGTGTTTTGTTTGCTTTTCCTTTTTCTCAGGAAGATGGTTAAGGATTACTAGACCTCGTATCGGTAAAGGTAGTATTTTTCCTCTTCATCTACCCTTTCGAAGCCCTCTTCCTCCATCAATTCCATGACTGCCTGATTATCTTTCGGTATCCTGCCTATGATAGGTTCACCAGCAGTATCCACCGCGTACCTCAAAAGCATCCTCCCTATACCCATCCTTCTATGGTTTTGAAGGACCCCGATATGATCGATCTGGAGTCCGTCCCTATCTACTGTAAGAATCGCCCCCACCGGTTTGTCCCCTTTCCATGCCACGGCCGAACAATTTTCCACCACATCCTTGAAGGATTCTTCTATACTTTTCTGGATCTCCCAATGGATGTCAGGGTCAGTGAAGATGGAATGGAACAGATCGGCTATCTTATCTCGATCGACGGAATCTATCGGTTCTATCTCTATATTCATCATCTCTATATCACTCGAATTAGAAGTTAAAAGTTTTTGCACAGTAATCTAATTTATCTCATGATAGGTATGCAAGATTTTTGTACCACCTCTTTGATTCACCTAACCCATGGAACTATCTGCATTCGATTACGAGCTTGACGAAGATCTGATAGCCCAGAGACCAGTAAGACCCAGACATGAATCCAGGTTGTTCTTTCTCGGCAGGAGCGAAAAAAGGCATCTAAGATTCAACGAAATATGCTCTTTATTGAGAGAAGACGACTTGCTTATCAAAAATAGATCCAAGGTGATTCCGGCGAAATTGAAGGGGCGAAAAGATACGGGGGGAAAGATAGAGGTCCTTTTCCACCGCCCTGTAGAGGAGGGCTGGGAGTGCCTGATCAAAGGGAGCAACATACGGAAGGGAAGATCCATCGTCCTCCAAGGTAAAGAATTCGAAGTAGTGGGCGATAAAGACGAAGGTTTGTTCGTGATAGATATAGACCATGAAGAGGCGGTGGACATGATGGAGAGTCACGGGAGGATGCCTACCCCGCCCTACATAAAAGAAGAGATTAAAGCCGACGAAGAGTATCAGACGGTCTATGCGGAAAAGAAAGGTTCCGTCGCCGCCCCCACCGCGGGATTTCATTTCACTGAAGAACTCCTCGAAAGGATCGAGCGGAAGGGAGTTGAGATGTGTGATATAACTCTTCATGTCGGCCCAGGAACGTTCTTACCGGTCAACGAAGAGAAGATCGAAGAACACGAGATGGGTGAAGAATATTTTGAGGTCGGAGAAAGAACAGCGGAGGCGATAAACGAAGCTAACGAGGAAGGCAGAAGGGTTATCTTGGTCGGAACCACTACAGTAAGAGCGGTGGAGAGCGCTGCTCAGGATGGAAAGGTAGTTCCAAAAAAAGGATGGACCGATCTTTTCATCCATCCCGGTTATGAGTTTCAATCAGGGATGGATTTTCTACTCACCAATTTTCACCTTCCAGAATCCACGCTGCTCATGCTGGTCAGCGCCTTTGCCGGAAGAGACCGGATTTTAGAGGCGTACGAAGAGGCGAAGGAGAGAGGATACAGGTTTTACAGCTTCGGAGACGCGATGCTGATCGAGGGGAAATGATGTTCGATTTCGAGGTTTTGAATGAGGACGGTGAGGCGAGAGAAGCGTCGATGTCCGTTAATGACAAGGAAGTAAGAACTCCTTTGTTCATGCCGGTAGCTACCAAGGGCGCCGTTAAAACTCTCATAGGTGAAGACTTGAACCGATTGGGCGTTCAGGCTCTAATCTCCAATATGTATCATCTTTTGCTAAGACCCGGTGTAGAGACGATCGAAGATGCGGGGGGACTGCACCAATTCATGAATTGGGACGGAATGGTATTTACGGACAGCGGCGGTTTCCAGATGATCCGCAGCGATTTTGAAAAGAAGGTGAACACTGAAGGAGTTACTTTCACTTCTGCGCAGGACGACAAGACCTACGAGATCACGCCTGAAAGATGTATCGAGATACAGGAGCGGATGGGCTCCGACGTGGCGATGTGTTTGGATTACTGCCCTTCCTACCCTAGCGATAGAGGGGAACTTGAAAAATCGGTTATAAGGACAAAAAATTGGGCGGAGAGATGTAGAGAAGAGGGAGACAACATATTCGGCATCTCTCAGGGAGGAACCGTCCCCGAGTTGAGAGAAGAGAGCTGTAAAGATATCGTAGATATCGGATTTGAAGGCAACGCCATCGGGGGGTTGTCGATAGGTGAGCCCACCGAGGTCATGTACGAAAACGTCGAGTTGTCTACGAAGATCTTTCCCAAAGATAAACCGAGGTATTTCATGGGGCTGGGCTCACCTGTAGATATACTCGAATGCATTGATAAAGGCGTAGATCTATTCGACAGCGCTTATCCAACTAGAAATGCCAGGCACCGAACGATTTTCACGAGAAGGGGGAAACTCAGGATAGATAAGAGCAAATTTGAAAGTGAGCACGTTCCACTCGATAGGGAATGTGAATGTCCGACCTGTCAAAACTATACCCGCGCTTATATACACCATCTATGCAAGGCGGAGGAGATGAGCTGGATGCGCCTTGCTTCTATCCATAATGTTAAATTCATGATAGACCTGATGGAGGAGAGCAGAAAAGCGATAAGAGAGGAAAGATTCAGTGAATTCAAAGATGATTTTAAGAAAAAATACGAAAATTGTTAGGCGGGCAAAAACCTTATAACCCTGTTGAACTCACCCTTCTTCATGACCCTTCAGTGGATAGGTTTCTTGATCGCTATCGCCGTAATCGTGATCGGTGCCAATTACCACTTGATTTTGGCGCTTTTTTCGGGCTCGATCATCTTGGGTGTGTTTACTTTACCTCCGGTAGAGATATTGAACCAGTTGTACGTCACCGTTACTACTCCCAATACCGTCTTTTTGATCTTAGCTTTGGGGATGATCCCGATGATCGGTGGTATCCTTCAGGTGAGCGGGAAGCTGGAGGATATAATCAACAACCTTCGGATAGGAAAACGGCCCTTTTTGGGCGCTACTCCTGCATTCATAGGTCTTTTACCGATCCCCGGCGGTGCCTTGTTCTCAGCTCCACTGATAGATAAGGCTGGAGAAGGATTGGCCGGCCACATAAAAGCCGCTATCAACGTGTGGTTTAGGCACATCATTTATTTTGTTTACCCTATTTCATATGCTCTGATTGTTGCATCCGACGCTGCCGAACTTTCCGTTTTCCGAATCATAGCGTTCCAGGCGCCTTTCTTCATTTTTACCATAGCCTTAGGTTATTTCTTCCTGTTGAGAAAAGACAAGGGGGAGATGGAGTACGAATCCGAGATCGACATTGATGCGTTAGTCCCTCCCATGGCGGTACTTTTGATCGCGCCTGTCGTATGGGCCGTTTTGAGCTATGGCGTCGGGATCGCAGAACATCTGGAGAACGTTTTCGTCATGATGGCCGTAGGGCTGAGTCTGATTTTGGCTATAATCTTGATAGAGGATTCTAAAAAGGAAACACTGAAAGAAGCGGCCGAAGAGATGAAACCCTGGAATTTCATGATTTTGATCTTAGCTCTTTATTTCTTCATCAACGTTTTTCATTCCTCCGGGATCGAAGGCATGATTGCAGCGCTAGAAGTACCGGGCCCAGTACTTTTGGTCGGGATCGGATTCCTGCTCGGTTTTGGAACCGGAAGGATAATGGTGCCGGCTTCCATATTGGCGCCAATCTACATAGCCACTGCGGGTTCCTTTAGCTTATGGGCGTTTCAGGCCATGTACGTTGCCGTCTTTGCGGGGTATATCGTCACGCCGGTCCATCCCTGCATAAGTATCTCTCTGGAATACTTCAACGGTAAATTGGATAAGTTTTTGAAACTGATGGTCCCCATGCTGGTGATCACAGTAGGAACTGCTGCAATTCTCTATCTCATCTTCGGCTAACTCAACCGAAATATCTAAAAGTTAAAGTCGTATCTAATTCCCGATGAGTAAACTAGATATAGTCGAGATCGAGAGGATCGAACGAGAAACTCCAACAGTGAAGAGCCTGTTCTTCGATTGGGGGAAAGATTTTGAGCCGGGCCAGTTCGTGATGGTATGGATACCCGGTAAAGATGAGATCCCTATGGTCCCTTCAAAGTTAGAAAATACCGACTCTATAACGGTAAAAAAGAGGGGTGATTCGACCACGTTCTTGCACGAAAAAATAAAGGAGGGGGACAAATTGGGCGTTCGAGGTCCGTACGGTAACGGTTATTCACTCGATGGGGAGAAGATACTTGCGGTGATGGGCGGAAGTGGAGGAGCTTCTTTGATATCAGGTGTTATCAAAGCTTCCAAAGATGGAAAAGAAGTCCACTGTTGTATTGGAGCTAAGACAGAGGAAGAATTATTATTCAGAGAAAAACTATCTGAATTGACCCAACTGCAGATCGCTACAGACGACGGAACTGCTGGAGAAAAATGTTTTGTCACTGAACTGGCTACAGATGTGTTGGAAGAAGAGGATATCGATCGAGTCCTTACATGTGGACCCGAGGTCATGATGAAAAAGATAGTCGATCTCTGCCTCGAAGAGGACATCGAGGTTCAAGCTTCCCTTGAAAGGTACATGAAATGCGGCATAGGTATATGCGATTCTTGCACTATCGACGGTAAACAGGTCTGCAGGGACGGTCCTGTCTTTGACGGAAAAGAGCTGGAGAAGATGGACGAGTTCGGCAGATTCGAGAGAGCTAAAGACGGAAGACTAAAAGAGATATGAAGGGAAAAAATACTAACTTTTATTAACGGGTTCATACTCCTAATCTCTGGGCTGACTCATTCATGCGGGGGTACCCGAGTATGGCCAAAGGGGCAAGGCTTAGGACCTTGTGGCGTAGGCCTCCGAGGGTTCAAATCCCTTCCCCCGCATCAATCATTCTTTTCGAGCAAAGCGAGAAAAAGTGATTGAAAAGGTGGAGCGAGCGAAAGCGAATAAGGAATAGAGTGAAGATATGATAATCTTCCTAAAGAGTAGTCGGTCGGTCCCAACCTACCCTTACCCATCCATATCAATACCTAAAGGTATCCTGTATATCCCCCATGCTAGCTCCTCTTTCATCGGGCATGGCTTCGTCTCTTGTATATATGGGTCTTTTTCTAGTCTCTCCTTTCTCCCTAGTTTCATCCTCTGGTTGTATGTCTTTCCAGTGCCATATCCTGAGAACGTGTTCCATCCGGATATACACTTCTTCAAGATTGACGGAGGTCCAATCTATATATCCTACAACCTTTTCTACCTCTTCTCCTTCTTTTGGTATTTCTTTCCATTTTATTTTTTTAGCGGGTGCTTGGTTGACTTCTTTGAGAACTAATGTGTTACTATCGTATTCAACTAGATCACCCAAAAAGGCCAAACCGTCGTCCATCACCACCAATATCTTATTTCCCTTCAGTCCCTTCAATTTTTTCTCTAACAGATCTCCTATCATATATATCATCTCCCGTCATCTATATTGTTCGTTGCTCTATTTATAGGTTCGGTGGTTTTGAAAAGATCAGTCTGATATGCATAATATACTTCCTTTTCAGTTCGAATACTGTTAAAAAAGATATAAATCCTAGACTCGACATAGATTGTAGAGATTCGAATTCGTGCTCATGTAGCTCAAAAAGAGGAAAGTGGAAATATGGGTATGGAAAATCTACCGTTAAAAAAGCTAATTATCATATTGATCATCGCCGTTTTTTTACTCGGCACGACGACTCTTCCTTTTGCTTCTGCTGAACCGGTAAAGACTACTGAGACAGACCAGGCAGCCGGGTTCCCCTATCCAGGAGATGATTGGGCCTGGAGTATGATAGGAACACAATACGCACACCGTAGGGGTGAGTATGGAGAGGATGTAGTGGTTGCGGTATTGGATACGGGCATCGACTACACTCATCCTGACCTCGAGGACAAGATGTGGGACGGAGTAGGCTACGATTTCGTTGATAATAACGAGGACCCCATGGACGAGCACGGTCACGGCACTCACGTGGCAGGAATAATAGCGAGTGTAGCCCCTGAAGCTGAACTCATGGCACTGAGGGTGATCGAAGAGAGCGGGGGCGACTGGGTAGATGTTTCAAAAGCGATCGAATACGCTAGGAACAACGGTGCGGACATAATCTCCATGAGTTTTGGAGGGCAGTACAGCGCGTTCACTCCTGCCTTCGAACTCCAGATGGAACGCGCCTACAACTGGGATGATATCCTTCATGTAGCCGCAGCGGGGAACGACGACAGCGACGAGAAGTATTATCCTGCGGGTTACGATTCGGTTATAAGCGTTTCAGCCGTCGATTCTGATAAAGAAAGGGCGGATTACAGCAATCACGGCGATTGGATAGAGGTGACCGCACCAGGAGGAGGTTCTCTTGATCAAGTCTATTCAACATTACCCAATGAGAGTTACGGAGAGAAGATGGGGACATCTATGGCGTGTCCTTTCGTGAGTGGTGTTGCAGCGCTGAGGAGGAGTCTGAAACCGGGAGAAAGCAACGACGAAGTTAGAGATTTACTGCGGCAGACAGCCATAGATCTGGATAATGAAGAGTATTACGGGAACGGCCTCGTGAACGCTTATAGGGCTTCGGGCGGAGAAGTACCGACACCTGTTCAAGAGGTAAAAGCGGACCCGGCCGATTCTAGTGTAAATCTCAGCTGGAACGACCCGTGGCATCAGGGTGCCTCTCCAATAGCTGGTTTCAGGATATATCGGGCGGAAGAAGGCCAAGAGATGGAGATGATAGAGGAAGTGGATCCGGGACAGTATGAGTATGAAGATCAGGGCGTGGAAAACAACGTGACTTATCAGTACACAGTCACCGCCTACAACGATGAAGGAGAGAGTCTTGATAGCGAAATCGTCCAGGCTACGCCGAGAGAAGAGACAGTCAGTCCTTCCAGGCCTAGAGAGATCGACGCAGAAGTTCTGGACGACGGTGTTGAATTGACATGGAAAGAACCTCTCGATGATGGAGGATCTTCGATAACCGGTTATAGCATCTACCGAAAGGAGTCCGGGGAAGATGAATTTGAATGGCTGGGAGAAGTGGATGGTGAGATAACTGAATATCTTGATAAGACGGTCAGTCCCGGGACCGAATACATTTATGCCGTCACATCCGAGAACGAGATAGGAGAAAGCGAGATGTCTATCACCGATCCTGTACTCGTTCCGGAAGACCATGATCCTTCTCCTACTGAGCCATCGGCACCCGGCGAGGTTTCAGCAGAGCTTTTAGACGAAGGAGTGGAAGTGACATGGGAAGAACCACTAGATGACGGCGGCTCTTCAATAACCGCTTACAGGATATATAGAAAGGAAGAAGGAGATAGTGAATTCGAATTTATAGGCGAAACGGAGAGCGAGACGTTCAGCTATCTCGATAATACCGTTTCCTCCGGCTCTGAGTACACTTACGCAGTAACCGCCCAAAACGAGATAGGAGAGAGCGAGAAGGCGCATTCCGCCGCGGTATCTATTTCCGAAGATTACACCCCTGTACCTCAAGAAGATGAAGGCTGGTTTGATCGGATAAGCGAGAGTGATGTACCTCTCATACCTCTGCTCATTGTAGGGATAGGTCTCCTAATTGTCGTCGTTATCGCTCTAGCGAAGCGGAGTGAAACATAGGGCCCAAGAGAAGAATGTCGGCTCACTTTCTCGGAACTTCTTCGAATATTGTAACATAAATTTTATAAACTTTAATTAACCTTTATCAATGAGAGGTATGACTTATGAAAGGTAAATTGCTGATCGTTATAGTCGGTCTTTTGATAGTGTTTGGAAGTGCTGCAGCCGCGGGAATGGAAAACGATCCTGTCGATGAATTGGATGAAAAAGAAGAGTCTCCGGAAGTACTACAGGCCGGAGAAAAAGAGATGAAGAACAAGACACTGTATATGTATCGAGTCAAAGATGCCGTGAATGTCGGCGGCCGAACGACCAAGGAGATGTATAATACGACATATCCTGAAGGACAGGGGAATTCCACCGATCAGAGTTACTTCAAAGTGGTGGTCGATTGGTATCTATTCCCATCTCTAGCGGGGGACCTCCAGTTGAACGGAACGTCCTATCTGAACGTCTGGGGAAATTCATCAGGTGGGGACGTAGAGATGACCTACAACCTTACGGAGGTCGATGAAGCGGGTAACGCGAACATGATCGCCGGAAACTCAGTTTCCTATACGATGGGTAATGAATGGACCCCTTACGAGGTTCCCCTCAATATAGACAATTATACGGTCTCCGAGGGTTCTACCTTGAAAGTGACATATCAGATATGGGGGGATTCTTCCACGTGGTACTCGATCGCCTATGGCGGTATGGTCGATGGAGGTATGAAAGACACGAACGTTTCTTTACCCTGCATGGATTACGCGGAAGTATCTGACGTCTATACCGCCGACAGCGAAGGCAACGTTACCAATCTTTTCAATCCTGATGCGGCAGACAAGAACATAACTATGTATGCGAACGTTACCGACCCATTCGGTGGGTATGATATAGAATGGACTAACCTCACTTTAGAAGGACCGAACGGGGTGATAATGGAAAACGTCTCTATGAATAAGACATATGGCTTTTACAATTCATTCAAAACCATTTACGAATTCCCTTGGAATTATGATGGTGAACCAGAGGGAACTTATGACATCTCGGTGAGGACCGTGGATAAGAACGGGATGAGAGAAAGGGAACGCACTGGCAACTTCACACCTCACGACGAGTACGGTTATCACTCCTTCGTGATCGGCGGTCTCGACAACTATGTCAACCTTCAAATAGAAGACAACCAGGGCTATCCTCTTGCAAATACTACGGTCAATCTAAAACCGGGTCCAGATACTATCTTCAACAGCAAGGAGACCGATGATCAAGGTATCGTCAATTTCACAGTGGCGAACGCCACGTATTTGATCAGCGTAAACTGGCAGGACCTGGAGGTAGAGACCAACCGCTCTTTAGATGTTGGGGAAGTCGGGAACCGGACAAGAAGTGATCCGTACAATCTTACCGCAGCGATCTTCTACCCTGAATTCACTGTTCTAGACGAAGAAGATTTACCGGTGGAGGATGCCAATGTTTATGTGACCCACCCTAACGGAACGACCGTCCTTCCGCCTTACGACACCGATCAGAACGGAAGCTTCTCCCTATATCGAACTGCAGAAGGAACCTATTCGATGGAAGTCACGTGGAAGGGAAGAGAAGTAGGTACCTTCGAGATAGGTCTAAACTGGACTTCTATCGATCAAACTCTTCACGTCAACGTTTATCATCTTACCGTACAGGTCCAAGACAATGCGGGACAGCCGGTCCCGGATGCGCTTGTAGTGTTCTCGTACAACGACACTCTGCAGACGGCCGAGAGCCTGATGACCGGACCTAACGGGACAGTTGATACAAGATTACCAGGCGCGGAATACCTTTTAGAAGTACACTGGAACGATGCTAAAGTCTATGAAGATACTTACCTATTGGATTCGACCGATTCTATAGTGATAACCGCCAATATCTACGATGTCACTGTGGAGGTGACTGATGATCTGGGCGGAGTTCTTCCAGGTGCGGAAGTCACCGCGACCTATACTGACACTGGAAGGGAAATCGGGATCAAGACTACCGATGAAAACGGCATAGTGAACTTCCAGCTCGCTGGTGGTGAACACAGGTTCGAAGTGAATTGGCTGGGCACCCAGGTGGCTGAAGAGACAAGAACCGTGGCTGGAGACAATACGGATTTCGAGATATCAGCTTCGGTCTATCAGCTTGAAGTAGTGGCTTTGGACAACACCACCGATCACAATTCCCTATCCAGCGCCTATGTCTCGGTAAGGATCGACGGAGAGCTGGTAGACACTGGAGAGACCGACGAGAACGGCTCATATACCACTAAACTCCCTGAGACTTCCGTTGATATAGATGTAGAGTGGAAAGGAATACACGTGTATTCGATGGAGAATTATATGGTGGAAAATAACACGGATGAGGAACTGTTCTGTTCGGTTTACTACTTGGATGTGGATGTGCAGGACTCTCAGGAAGAACCGATACAGGGGGCAGAGGTGAATATCAGGTATGGAGGTTCAACTATCCAAAGAGAAACTACGGGTGAAAACGGTTCTTTACGCACTAGGTTACCTGTTGAAGAGTACGTGATCAGCACGAGCTGGTATGGTGTAGAAGTGAACGAAACTGGCTATCAGATGATCGCCGGCCAGGGAGAGAACGAATTGCTCATAGATGCGGACGTCTATCATCTCGATATTGAAGTGATCGATGATGAGGAAGAAGCTCTCGAGGATGCAGACGTTGAATTTTATTTAGAAGATTCACTTCTGCTCTCTGAAGTAACCGGAGAAGAAGGGAAAGTGGAGATACGCCTACCCTCGGAACAGTATTATATCCGCACCCGTTGGCGAGGATTCACCGTTAACGAGACAGATGTCATGGTTGACCAAGACATGGAGAGAACTTTTGAAGCCGCAGTATATCATGTTGAATTCACTCCTATCGATTCGCAAGGCGAAATGATCGAAAGCGCGTATTTAGAGATCCTCCATGAAGGTAACCTCTTTGAAAGTGCGGAAACACCGGTTTCGATGCGCCTACCAGAAGGTGAATTCGAGGCCAAGGTCACGTGGCAGGGTGTTGAAGTGTACGAGGAAAATCACCAGATAGGTGAGAGCCAGGATATGGATCTTTCATGCGATGTCTTCTATCTCACTCTTTCCGGCGTCGATTCTAGAGGGGAAGAAGTCACCGGTCTGACCGTTTCCGTTTATCACGAGGAGCTACCTGAAGGGCAGGACCTGCTGACCACTATATCCATCGATGAAACTCCCACTGAAAGATTCCCTGGAGGAGAACTGAGACTCCAGGCAGAATGGCGAGGTTTCATAGTTGCGGAAGATGTGGGAGTCACCCTGGAAGAGGACGGGAGTTTCGAGATAGAATGCGGCATATATTACCTAGAGGTGACGGTGGTAGATTCAGAGGGTGAGAACCTGGACGGAGCAAATCTTGTTGTTAAAGATGAGGACGGTACCGTGTTCGTCACCGAGGTCACCGACGAAGGGGCCGCGATGCCAACACTTCCCAGTGGAACGTGGACATTAGATGCTTACTGGATGGATAGGCATGTCGGCTCCACCACCACAGAAATAGAAGATGGAGACGAAGCGATAGTCTTCGAGGTCGATGTCCATCCGCTTCAGGCGACAGTGGTTGACAGCGAAGGCACACCTCTCACGAACGCTGAGATCAACTTGTTAGACCAAGATGAAAATCTGGTATTCTCCAGGACTACGGACGAGAACGGCATCATAGGATATGATCAGTTACCCGGTGGCCAGTGGTCTTTAGAGGTTATCTGGATGGATAGAAACGTTGGATTTACCACCGTCCAACTCAATGAGAGTGAAGAGATAACGCTTGAAACCGATGTACATAACCTTTATATCACGGTAGAGGACAGCGATGAACAGATACTGAAAGGGGCGGAAGTTTCCCTGTTGGATACCGAAGAAGAGCTGGTCTACTCAACGGAGAGCGACGAAGATGGCGAAGTCTCCTTCGAGCAGATAGCCGGCGGTGAGTGGATATTGGAGGTCGATTGGCAGCGTATCCAGGTCCGCTCGATGAGTATTTCTCTTCAAGAAACAGAATCCATAGCGGTGCAGACCAACGTACACACACTCAGTGTAGATGTGGTCGACAGCGAAAATAATCCTCTAGACGGTGCAGAAATAGTCATGTCCTATCCAGAAAATGATCTGGTTTATTCTAGAGAGAGCGATGGTGAAGGTAACGCCTCTTTCCAACAGATGGCTGGAGGAGAATGGACATTGGAAGTAGATTGGCAGCGAATTCAAGTGATGTCGTCGAACATCTCTCTAAATGAGACCGAAAGGATAACATTAGAAACAGACGTGCACACATTAAATGTGGAGGTAGTCGACAGTGAAAACGATCCGCTGAAAGGGGCGGAAATAGTACTTTACGGTCCAAGAGAAGAGCTGGTCTACTCAAGGGAGAGCGACGAAGAAGGGAGTGCCTCTTTTGAGCAATTACCCGGCGGCGAATGGGATATAGAAGTTTACTGGAAGGAACAGAAAGTTGCTGATGTGAGCATAACTCTTGAAGACACGGGTGATGAAACCATCGAGACCGACGTACACAATCTCTCGGTCCAGGTCCTGGACAACGAAAGAAATCCTTTAAAAGGAGCCGAAGTCACTCTTATGGATGAGACTGGTCTTCCGATATCTTCTCGAGAGACGGATGAAAATGGCACAGTTGAGTTCTCCCAGCTTGTAGAGGGCGATTATACACTACGAACTCGTTACAGAACGACACATCTGCTCACAAATGTGGATATGGAGGAAGAGACACAGATCGGCCTAGATTCGAGTCAGGTGGCTGAAGTCAATATCTCGGACTATCCTATACCGTTCTATACCACGAACCTCTTCTACGCGATCATGATCATATTGGCTATAGCGATCATAGGAATAGTATTGATCTCTCGTAAAAAGGAGGTGATCTGAGATGGAAGGAAGATATGAAGTTTGGATGATGATGGCCGTTTCGGCACTGATGGCTTTGTTATTAGTAGGTTCGGCAGTAGGAGCACTTGGCCAAAGCGAAGAGAAGCAGATATCGATGGGAGAAAGTCCCTCTCTCACTGCAGCGGACGAGCTCAAGAATAAGACCATGTACTTTCACAATGAAACTGGTACAGTCAATAATAATGTCGATGTTCTGACTATGAATACCACTATGGGTGATGATCTGAAGATAACTGAATGGACTTCCAATTCAATTACTAAGAATTGGTATCTAGATCCTCCTTTTGCAGGAAACTTTACCCTAAATGGGACCATTAGTACAAAGGTTTGGGTAAACCTCAGGAGTGGTTCTGGAACTACTAATCGAGTCACGGTAAATATGACGCTTTATGAGGTTTCTGCCGACGGTAGCGAAGATAGCATCGGTACAGCCGAAAAATATCACGGAAACGGAAGAACGGTGTTCAATGAGTATAACGTATCGGGAAAATTCCACCATGAAATATCTAGAAATTCTACCTTGAGGTTAGAACTTGAATTATCGAATCCTAATTCAGTTGAAACAAAGGTTGCTTTCGGCGACTCTGAGTACCCCAGCAGGCTTGAAGTCGAAACTGACACCTACATCCAGCCCAAAAATCTCACCGTACTAGATTCTGATTTCAACGGATCTTCCTCCTTCAGGCTCGGAGCGGACAACACAACGATCAATTTCAACGCCTCCGTTGTAGATCCGTTCGGAGGCTATGATATAAACCGAGTCAATATCACCGTTGAAGGACCAGATGGAACTGTCTTCTACCGGGAGCCCATGACCCAGGTGACCGGGAACGATACCACTTATAGAAGCAATTACACCTATCAGTGGAACTACAGCGGAGCTCCTGAAGGAGATTATACCGTGATAGTCAGTGCCGTGGACAACACTGGCTACTACTACCGGTACCCGGATAACCCCGGCGATGAGACCTACGGAGGCCATCTCGAGTCCGTAGAGGAGGGTTTCTATATCGGCGCGCAGAGATACTTCATCCATTTCCAGACAAAAGATTCTTTGAACAGGACCATGGAAGGTGCTAACGTTTCAGTTTACTCCTCTGGTGGAGAAGAAGTAACGTACAATCTCACCAATGATGAGGGTATAACCAATATCAGCGTTACCGATGGTGAATACCTCATCCGGGTCTACTGGGAAGATATAGTGGTGAATGAAACGCTGTATCAGGTGAGCGATAACGTACCTTACGGGGAAGCCGTCGAGATGAATTGTTCAGTGTATGATTCCACCTACGAAATCCTTGACAGCCAGGATAATGTAGTGAAAAATGCGAACCTCTTTATACAGCATCCGAACGGCACGCTTCTCAGGAGAGTGACGGATGCAAATGGATTGGTCGAGATGAAACAGGCCCCTATAGGGAACTATACCGTGCAGATAGAATGGCTGGGCAGAGAAGTGGGATATACTGAACAGTACCTCAATTCGACTGAGAATATGACCTTGAACGCGAGGATATATTACCTGGAGATAACGACCGTGGACTCTCTTGGAGATCCGGTTTCTGAAGTACATGTATCCAGCCGCTTCAATGATACAGAACGTCTTGCAGATGCGAAGTTGACCGATATAAACGGCGAGACCATGATGAGGTTGCCCGGAACTCAAGAGGGTTTCGGATATGACATTTCATTCCAATGGAGAGGCGTAGATGTTGGACAGATAGAAGGAGAGCCTCTTGAATCTGACAAGACGTTGGAATTCACCATCGAAATTTATTACGTAGATTTCAGTCTTACAGATTCTATCGGGCAGGATCTTGAGGACGCTACTTTGAACGTATACAACCTCGAAACCAATACTCTTGCAAATTCGGGAGTAACGGACGATGAAGGCAATGTGAGCCTGAGGCTTCCGAGAGGTCTTCATCAGGTCACGGTGACCTGGCGCGGACTAGAGGTGAATGAGACCCAGTTCGAGGTGACCGGAGATGATACCCTGGATATAGAATGTGCTGTCTATCACGTCGATTTCACGGCGGTGGACAGCAGAGACGAACCACTTTCTGGTTCCCGGATCACGGTTTCACATCCCGACGTCGGTCTATTGAACAGCAAGACAGCCGATGAAGAAGGTAATGTGAGTATGAGACTACCTGGAGCGGTCCTAGAGGTCGAGGTAGATTGGAGAGGAGTCACGGTCTTCTCGCAGAACGTGGAGATCGATTCTAACGAACCAGTCCTTTTAGAAGCTGGAGTTTACTACCTTGAATTCGAAGTCGTGGATGACTTGGAAGAACCTCTAGAAAACGCCCGCGTTGAGATATATCACGGAGGTACTTTCCTGGATGAGGATGTGACCAACAACACCGGCATGACCGACGAGCTCAGGCTGCCCGGTGCGGATTTGAGTGTCACGGTATCTTGGAAAGAAGTTCAAGTATACGAGGGCAACATTGTTTTAGAACAAGATACCACTGAATATCTGCAGGTAGGAGTCTATCATGTCACATTTAGAGCCGAAGATGACCTGGGAGAGGCGATCCCGGATGCGAGGCTGAGAGTTACCAATGACGGGAACTTGCTGCTCAGCGGTCGAACAGATGGAGAAGGAAACATATCCAGTAGGATACCTGGTGCCGTCAACAGGGTAACTTTGGACTGGCACGGGGTCAGAGTCTATGCGGACGATATGCTCATCGATGCGTCGGAAGAGAGGTTGCTTGAAGTCGAGGCCGTGCATCGGTTGGACTACACGGTCATCGATTCTCGGGACGAACCACTTGAGAGAGCAACACTCGACTTCTACGTTGAAGGGAATTTCGTCGGGACAAGGATAACTGATGGTGACGGGTTCCTCACGGTACGGGTACCAACGCCCTATGACGCCGCGGGAGAGTTAGAGATCTACGGGCGATGGAGAGACGTATCCGTCTACGAAGAGAACTTCACCATCGATTCGCATCAAGAAGAGGATCTGAGAGCCGAGGTTTACTACCTTGATTACACGGTTGTAGACGATCAAGGAGTGCCTATCGAGAACGCTAAAGTGATCGGCCGACATTCAGAACTTCCAGAAAGGCGCAACATAATCACAGATAAACTCACCGACGAGAACGGCTACATCGAATTCCGGCTGCCTAGAGGTGAGCAGGAGTTCACCGTTAACTGGAGAGGCATCATGATATATCAGCACTCGATGGATATCACGTCGGATGTTGAAGAAGAGGTTACATCTCACGTGTACTATCTCACCATTGATGTGGTCGATGATGAAGGAGAACCGCTGCAAGACGCTTTCGTGAGGGTCACTTACGAAGAAACACCCCGTCTCTACCATTCCGATTATACTGGCCAGGACGGCAGCGTCGAAGCCAGGATCCCTAGAGCTACTTGGGGCATCGAGGTAGAATGGATGAACAAGGTCGTTTACGAGGAGTCCTACGAAGTCACAACCACGGAAGAGATCGAAATTCAGACCACCGTGTATTATCTGAACATGAACGTAGTCGATGATGAAGGAGAACCGTTGGAAGGAGCTTATGTGAGTTTGAATTATGCAGATACGGGAGAGTTCTATCACGCCGGATATACTGACATGGATGGACAGCTAGATGTCAAGATACCGGGAGCTCTATGGGATATCGAGGTAGAGTGGAAAGGCATAACCGTTTATGAAGAGGAGTACGAAGTCACCGCTACGGAAGAGAAAGAGATTTCCGCTTCGGTTTATTACCTGTCCATGAACGTTGTAGATGACGAAGGGGAGCCCATCGAAATGGCTAGAGTCATACTCAACTACGCCGATACCGGAGAATTCTATCACGCTAAATATACCGACGATGGAGGAGAGGTGGAAGTCCGGATTCCTGAGGCAACATGGGATATCGAGGTGAAATGGGAAGATATAACCGTATATGAAGAAGAGTACGAAGTCACCACAACCGAAGAAAAAGAGGTCTCCGCATCGGTTTACTACTTGTCCATGGACGTGGTCGATGCCGAAGGAGACCCCATCAAAGGGGCCCGAGTCACCGTAGACTACGCTGATACGGGTGAGTTTTACCATGCTGAATATACCGATGAAGGTGGGGCTATCGAATTCAGGCTACCGGAACACGAGTGGGATGTTGAGATAAAGTGGTTGGAGATCAGTGTTTATGAGGACACTTACGATGTCAATTCTACAGAAGAGCTCGAAGTCGAAACTTCTGTTTACCATGTATCCATGGAAGTGGTTGATGACAAAGGGATAGCGCTGGAGGACGCTCAGGTGAAAATGAGGAATCCCGTTACCGGGGAGATATACAGTCCACTTAGCCGAGTTACGGACTCATCGGGAGAGATAGAGACGAGGATACCAGAAGGTATTTGGGACGTAGAGGTCCGGTGGAAGAACACGGTTGTACATCAGGAGGAATACGACTTCAGCTCTACCGTGGAAGAAGAGATCTCCACAGACGTTTACTACCTCACGGTGAGAACCGAAGATGGAGATGGAGAATCTATAGACGATGTCCACGTGAGAGTTATGACCAGACAGCAGAGTTGGACAGAATACACTTCAAATGGAACGGCGGAATTCAGACTGCCGGCTAGAGACGATTATGAGATAACGGCTTCTTATCGAACGACTTACCTTTTGACGGATATAGACCTCCAGGAAAACGAGCAGATGAGCTTGACCGAGACCACGGAGCAGACCATGGAGTTCGAAGAGTATCCGATACCGTTCTACCGCACCAATCTGTTCTTCCTAGTGCTGGTACTGATCATTTTGTTGGCTATACTAGGGGTAATGTATTCCAAGAAAGGCCCGAAGGAAGAGGAAGAACCTGAAGAGTTCGAGGAAGAAGAGAGTGAAGAGACTGAAGAGTCTGAGCTCTTCGGCGAAGAAGAAGGTGAAGAATCAGAGGAGTCTGAAGAGTTCGGCGAAGAAGAGAGTGAAGAGTCTGAGATATTCGGTGAATCAGAAGAGAGTGAAGAATCAGAGGAGTCTGAAGAGTTCGGCGAAGAAGAGGAATTATTTTGAGGGAATTTACTAGCAGGGTCTAAGCACTCCAAAAAACCTTTTATTCTTTTTTCATACTTTCTTTTCTTGACGGTTTTGGCCTTCCTGTTCGATTTTTGTAAAATAAGCTTTATAACGGAAAAGGCCTTTATCATGTAACGAAGAAGGGGATCTCTTTGAAGATAGGAAAAGCAAATGATGGAAGGATTAAGAACGACGTTTCCCATATCAATGGCGTCGTAGCTCTATTTTCGCTTTTTTTAATCATCTCGTTGTTGACCCCATCGGCAGTGAGCGGGGAACCCACGAAAGATGTCAAAAGGCGGGATGGAAGTGATCTTAGCAGTGAAACAGTTTTAGATAGAGGTTTTCCGGACCAAGACGAACCTGGTGATCCGCCGGACCCGGATCCCCCTGATCCTGTCATCCCTGATCCGGGTAATTTTAGCAGGAGGATAGGAGGCTTCGGTGAAGGAAAAGAAGGCAGCTTTGTTTCTTTTGATAGTATGGAAGAAGGGATCGAAGATTACACTCATCACCGGTATGTCGAGGACGAGATTACTCTGTTCAATAGCATTAGTATCGAGGATCTTACCATCTATGAAGAGAATCCTAGAGATTATCTTTACGAGATAAGAGGAGATAGGGCGAACTTTCAGATGTACGATAAGCCCTCGGCGCTGATGACTATCGACGTTATGCCGGAAGAAGGACGGGAGAGAGAACAGCAAATCAGCTTTCAGGTCGGCGAGGAGAATCTAGCAATTACACCGAGAGGGGGTAAAGGTGAAGGAGTGAAGATAGATTACGGTGAATTCAAAGGAACGTTGATACCCTACGGCCCGATAGAGGGTAGGAGAGATAAAATCACAGCTCGATCTCCATACATCAACTTCACTGTCAGAGAGCAGACATCCTTCGTTTTCAGGATAGAAGAAACGAGATCTTATGACGACGCCGATATATCCGATATAATGAATCAGGGCATCGAGTCAGGACAAATCGGGGCCGAGGTCAGGGTCGAAGCTGTGAACGGCGACCATAAACAGATGTCCATGATCTACGACAGGATCAACGTGCTGAGTCAGATTTTAAACGATAGAGGCTTTCGGATGATGGTCACCTCCGATACTCTTGAGGACGAAGGGAAGGTTATCATCGCTGATGTATCCTCTACCGTGATGAACGTGTCTAACAAAGATGACCTGAACGTCACTTTCGATGGAGAATCTATCGATAGGGTCGACAGTTATTCCGAACTCACCGCGAGATCGGACGAGGCAACTTACCTGGTACTTACGGGTGATGAAGGTGCTAAAGTCTTCGTGAACGTGCCTCAGTTCTCCACACATACTATAGTCATAGAGGGCGTGACAGATGGTGTGGATGAGCCTGTGGTAGAAGAAAGTTACATCGGCGATCTTCTATATTACCTGCCCGGGGTTGTGATTTCAGCCCTTGTGGTGGTTCTAGGTGCCCTGATAGCGAAGTCTAAAAAGTCCGAGGGAAAAGAAAAAGATTTGGGAGGAAAAGAGAGAAAAGGAAAGAAGAAGGATAAAAAGAAGAAGTCTCAGGGGAAGAAAGGCGAAGACGGAAAAAGCAAGGGGCAAACTAAAGCTAAAGAAAAACGATTCGAAAGGATCGGCAAGGATGGTGTAGTTTCTGTAGGAGCGAACCCGAATAACTATGACCGCGGCAAGGGAAATGAGAAAAGGATAAAGGGTTCGAAAAGCTCTAAGAAAAGTGAAAAAGAAGACAAAAAGGATAAAGAGGACGAGTGAAGGAGTCCTAGAGAAAGAAGCAAAGGTGATGGCCCAAAGGTTTAAATCTTTTCAAACCATCCGGGGGATGAGGTCAGGAAAATGATTCCAGCAGTGATTTACAATTTGAGCTTTGCAGTTCTTACTGTCCTAGCATTGGCTCTTTTTGTCATCTCTATTTTAGCCTACCGACGGACGAAAACCAGGAAGGTGATGATGGTCTCCGTAGCGTTTTTCCTCTTTTTCCTCAAGGGTTTGTGGCTCACCTATCATCTCTTCACCGTTCCAGAGAGTTCCTGGAATACATTCTTGCTCCCAGTGGCAGTTTTCGACTGTCTTATCTTGATAATAATTTATCTCTCACTGGTGAAGGGGTAGCTCGATGTCTGAACCGGAAATAGAAGTGGAAAACAGGAAAAAGATATACGAAGTGATAGAGGAGTACCCGGGTCTTCACATGAGGGAGATAAAACGAAAAGTTGGGCTTAGCATGAACCTGGTCCGATATCACTTAAATCAGTTGAAAAAGTACAGGCTCGTATCCGAAGAAAAAGAAGACGAGTACAACCGATATTACCCCAACAAAGGAGAAAGAAAAGTCGATTTGAGAGATAGAAAGATGCTCGGTATTCTTAGGAAGAAGATTCCCCTTTCCATAGTTCTTTTCCTTTTAAATGAAGACGGATCAGCGCCCCACGGCGAGATTAAGGATGAATTGGAGATTCCTTCTTCTACACTCTCCTATCACCTGAAAAAGATGGTGGAAAAAGGCGTGTTAGAAAAGGTCGAAGGCGAATACAGGTTGACAGACCCGGATGGAATCATGGACCTCTTGATAACCTACGAACCCCCTCAAGATATAGTAGAGGAGTTCATCGATCTGTGGGAAAATCTTTCTCTCTGAGTGATGGCCCTCTTTTATAAAGGATCTCTTCGAGTTTTGTTAAATAAAGCTTATATGTTGTCCTAACCTAATTAATAACGGTAGATAAAAATGAAAAAGAGGTTGTATATGGGAATGGTGATAGTGTTTGCACTACTGCTGATATCGTCGGGCTACTTGATAGCATTTTCCTCTACTGCAGAGACTCAAGGCCAGTCTGGAGCTTACGAGAAAGGAGTAGAAGTCCAGCCTCCACAAGATGCTGTCGAGTATGAGAGAGACACGTACGTCTATACATACACGATCGCGAACCTGGGTCAAGAGGAAGATACGTACTACATAGAAGTGGAATCGTCCAACGAGGTTGCTTTTGAAGTTGAGGCCCCGGAAAACGTCAGCGTCGAAGGAGATATATCGGTCGATGTAGAGGTGGAAGTAACGATAAAAGAGGACGCTGAGCCGGGAGATACCGCGACGATCACGTTGGAAGCCGAGAGCGAGGCCTCAGGAGAAGTGGACACGGGTTCCATGTACGTAGCTTTCAAAAAACCAATCGATTTTGAACCTCCGGTTGACCAGGAAGACGCAGAAGCGTTCATAGGAAAAGCCAAGAACGCCGCTGCATTCGGTGCCGTGACCTTTTTGAAGGTAGAAGGTTACGAGCCCTGGGCCGCCCTAGTGGTGAACGCGGGAGATCCAAGAGGTGTAGACGCCGTAACGGTCAGCTTCGAAGACGGAACGCTGATAATAGAGGCCGAGGACGAAAATGAGACAAATCACGTCACCATACTGGTGAACAAGGCCTTCGCTGATAAATACTTGGGTGAATCCGAAGGCGATATAGAGATAGAAGTGAGTGATGCGGTGAACTACGAAGGTCTTGACAATTCGAACGCTAGTGCTGGTGGTGGAGCCATGTACGTCTTCCACATCGAGCATTTCAGCACCCAGACCATCGAGATCTCTGAG
>JAZKSH010000004.1:0-44232 GCA_036626195.1 Thermoplasmatota archaeon
GAAGATGAAGCCGATAGATTGGAAGAAAGGATCAAGGAAACGAGAGGAGATACCACATAGGCGTTCCGATGGAAGCATAACGTATTTGTAGAATGTACCTCATTATCTAATGAGATAGCATGAAGGAAGCTATGTTCTGGGAGGAAACGGAAGGTGATGAAGTCCGATGTTACCTCTGCCCGCACCACTGTAAGATCTCTGAAGGAGAAAGAGGATTGTGCGGTGTTAGGGAGAATCAGAACGGTACGTTGATCTCTGTGATATACGGTAAAGCAGCTTCCTTGGCTGTGGACCCTATAGAGAAGAAACCGCTTTACCATTTCCATCCGGGAACTCAGGTCCTCTCTTACGGTACGATGGGATGCAATCTGAGCTGCATGTTCTGTCAGAATAAATCGCTTTCCTGCGGTGATCCTGAAAGTCCATCTTTACGAGAGTACTCGGTTGAGAGGTTAGTAAAAAAGATCATGAAATCCGACGGCATCGCGTGGACATACAACGAACCCACCATTTCGTACGAGTTCAGCTATGACGTTTTCAAAGGGTTGAAAGAAAAAGACAGTAGCAAATATACCGTTTACGTCACCAACGGATACATAGAGAATGAGCCACTGGAGGAGATCGCACCCTATCTAGATGCGATGAACATCGATATAAAGGCGTTCAATGATGATTTTTATAAAGAGATCGTTGGCGGTAGGTTAAAGCCCGTGTTGAAAACCGCGAAAAGAGCATTCGAGAGGAATATCCATATTGAGGTGACCTATCTTGTGATCCCAGGACACAACGATTCTCCCGAGGAGTTGAGAAGCTTCTCGAAGTGGGTACTCGAAAACTTGGGAGAAGACAACGTTGTCCACTTCTCTCGATTCCATCCCGACCATAAGATGAGAGATGTGCCCGCGACTCCATCCAAAAAGATGAAAGAAGCTAGAAAGATCGCGGAAGATGTCGGGTTGAATTTTGTCTATCTTGGAAACTTACCCGCCGACAACGATACTACCTGCCCAGAATGCGGCACAGTGCTGCTTTCAAGATCTTACTTCTCATCCGGCAGACCTAACTTGGAAGATGGAAAATGTCCTGAGTGCGGGAGAGATATACCGATAATAACATGAGATCTAGATAACTTCATAATCTAGGCAGTATTCTTCGTCAAGGCCTTTATTCCTTCTGCTCAGCTTTTCGATTGTCCTGTCCAGATCATCTTTAGAAAGCATGAAGAGAACGTCGAGCCCTTTTTCAGCCGCATTGATCGAGGCACGAACAGGAGCGAAGACGATATCCGGTTCAAGGTCCATCATACTGCACAGCCCGTACTGTGTTTCTTCCATCACAGCGACTTTGTCAAAATCTAAGTCCTTCACCTTATCGTTCAGCTCTTCGATCACAGTAGCTATCTCCCCACCGCTGTCAAGATCGGATTCCAATAGATACAGTTTACCGACTTCCATCTCCGTTATGCCTTTGAGTCCACCCACTTTCAAAGGCTGTCCTTTTTCAGCGTCGTGGAGGGCGGTGCCTTGGCTGGAAAACTCCTGCAGAGAAGCCCGGAGTAGGCCGTCTTTCATCGAGAGGCCAACCTCGTCGTCTTCTCTAATACTCTCTGATGCGATTGCTGTAGTGGTCGAGATGAGATCTATCTGATCACTGGCTTCATCCAAGAAGGAACCGAAGTCTTCCAGTATATCTCTAACAAGCTCCATCCCTTTAGAGGTTGGATGATAGGTACCGCTCGACCTGTCCATCAGACCCTCTTCCTCCATATCCGAGATGTAGTTGGATGCGGCCTGCTCGCTCATATCGAGTTCTGAAGCTATGTCCGCTAATCTTCTAGGGCTTTCCACGGCAGACCTGTAAAGTATCAAAAATCTAGTGAGCCTTTTCTTGTCCCTCAGCACCTTCATCTGTATCAAAAAAATGAAAAGAAGGAGGAATATAAGTGATTTTCGAAGATAAATGAAGTTGAATGCTATTTTCTCACCTTTCATATAACATGGTTATTTGTCTGGACATGGTAGTATCGATAGAATAACAACGAAAGGTTTAAAAATACGTCCTAAATCCCCCGTAGTAGAAGGCCTCAAGAGCGAGATGAGATATATGAAAGTGATAAAAAAAGAGGATTTCGAAGGTTTTGTCGATGAGCTCATCGAAAACGATGAAAGAGAAGTGGTGGGTGTAAAATCGAAGGATTCTAAGTACGTTTTCGATGGGCTGGAAAAGGCGGAAGAACTGGAACTGGATTATGATGTGACTATACTACCGCCCAAGAAGTATTTCATGCCGCAGAGGGAAACGCTGGTGGAATATGAAACTAGAGAAGAACTGGAGATGGAACCGGTCAACGAAGTCGTTCCTCGGGTGATCATAGGGATACATCCCTACGATCTCGAAGCCATAAAACAGATGGACAAAGTCTTCGCCGATTCTCCGAAAGACAGTAATTATCTAGAGAAGAGAGAGAACTCGGTCCTTATCGGTGTCAACATGCAGCGGACCTCCGAGTGGTCTTTTGCCGAAAGTATGGGTACCGCAACCGTCGAGGACGGCTACGACCTGATGCTCACGGATCTAGGTGAAAAATACGCGGTCGAGATAGGCTCTTCAAAGGGTAGTGACCTTTTAGAAAAGGTTTCAGAGGACGTTAGAGATGCAAATCCAGAAGAGATAGATAAAGTCGAAAAAGCCAAAGAAGAGATAAGGGATGAATTCGATAAAGAACTGGACTTTTCACCGGAAAAACTTCCCTCGCTGCTCGCGGATACCTATGATCAAGATGATTTCTGGGAAGAGAACGCGGAGGACTGCTACAGCTGCGGGACCTGCAACATCGTCTGTCCTACCTGTTACTGTTTCGACGTGCAGGACTTCAATGATATCTCGCTGGAAGAAGGTGAAAGAGTAAGACAGTGGGACGGCTGCATGTTAGAAGCTTTTGCGGAAGTCGCGGGAGGAGAGAACTTCAGAGAAGAGAGAGCCGAAAGGTACAGGCACAGATACATGAGGAAAGGTAGATACCTCTACAATAGATTCGGGGACATCGCCTGTGTCGGCTGCGGAAGATGTTCGTCTCAATGTGTTCCGGATATTGCGGATCCAACTGATATCTTCAACAAACTATGGAGGGGTAAAGATGAATGAAGAAGATTCTCCCTATCTACCAGAAAGCGCCACCATATTGAACGTAAAGAAGATGGCCGAAAACGAGAAGCTGTTCGAGATCAGATTGGATAGCGGGGAAGCGTTGAATCACGATCCCGGCCAGTTCGTGGAAGTCTCCGTGCCCGGCGTGGGTGAAGTCCCTATATCGATAAGTTCGTCACCGACGAAGGAAGGAAACAGTTTCGAGTTATGTATCAGAAAAGTGGGCAACGTCACTGGTGTGATCCATAACCTCGAGGAAGGAGACGAGATAGGTATAAGAGGACCCTACGGCGAGGGTTTTCCTGTAGAGGAATTGAAAGGCCACGATGTTATATTCATCGCCGGCGGTCTCGGCATAGCGCCGCTTCGCTCGCTGATCAATTATACACTGGATAGAAGAGAAGAATTTGAAGACGTCAAGATCCTCTATGGGTGCAAAAAGCCCTGTGAACTCCTATATGAAGACGAAGTTGAAGAGTGGAGAGGCATGGACGAGATCGATTATAGAGAGACCGTCGACGAGTGTCCCGATGACGTCTGCTGGGAAGGTAATGTTGGCGTGATCACCACTCTGATCCCTGGTATAGATATCGACCTGGATAACAGTTACACGGTCGTGTGCGGCCCGCCTATAATGTATAGATTCGTATTACAGGAATTGAAGGAAAAGAAAGTACCGGACGAGAGTATATATCTTTCTCTCGAGAGGAGGATGAAGTGCGGCGTGGGCAAATGTGGCCACTGCCAGATAAACGGAAATGAAGGAGAATTCTACGTCTGCCAGGACGGGCCGGTATTCAATTATGATGTCATCAAAGATTTCGAGGAGGCGTTATGATGAAACCTGAAGAGAGACCTAAGGCCGCGTTCTTCGATTTTGCAGGTTGTGAAGGCGATCAGTTACAAGTTGCCAATTTAGAAGAGAAGATTTTAGACCTGCTGAACATAGTGGAATTAGTGAGTTTCAGGGAGGTCATGACCGAACACAGCGACGATTATGACGTAGCTTTCATCGAGGGGTCGATCACGAACGACCACGATGCAGAGAGGCTGAAAGGTATAAGAGAGAACGCCGATGTTTTGGTCGCGATAGGAGCCTGCGCCACCATCGGCGGTATAAACTCCATAAGGAACGTGCAGGACTTCGAAAAAGTGCAGGAGAGAGTTTATGGAGACGAAAGAGAACATTACGAGGCGTGGGAAAAAGCCAAGCCCGCGAAGGCCGTGGTGGATGTAGATTACGAAGTCCACGGCTGCCCCATAGATAGAGAGGAATTCCTACACGTGGTCCAGTCTATCGTTATGGGACGTGAACCCAATATTCCAGATCATCCAGTTTGCGTCGAATGCAAGCTGAACGAGAACGTGTGTGCCTTTGAAAGAGACGAGTTCTGTGTTGGACCCGTAACGAGAGCGGGGTGCGATTCCTGCTGCGTGAACGAAGGCGCGATCTGCTGGGGCTGCAGAGGTTTAATAGATAACCCGAACGAAGAAGCCCACGAAGAGGTGCTAGAAGAGTACGGGCTTACGGCTGAAGAGGTCATAAAGAAATTTGATCTTTATTTCGCTTGGCAACAGGAGGCGAGAGAAGATGAGTGACGATATAGATGTAAACGTTGAATATCTGACCCGTGTCGAAGGTCACGGCAACATAGAAGTCAATGCAAAAGACGGCGAGATAGAGAAGTGCGAATGGCAGGTTATCGAGGCACCGAGGTTCTTTGAATCCTTAGTTGTAGATAGAGATTGGAAGGAAATACATCACGTCACTTCTAGGATATGCGGTATCTGTTCGATCGGCCATACCCTCGCATCTTTAAAGGCTACCGAGGATGCGATGGATATCGAAATCTCGGAGCAGGACAAGAAACTGCGGAAGTTGGCTCTCCACGCGGAAAACATGCAGAGCCATGTTTTACACGTTGGCTATCTGGCTCTTCCCGATCTTTTGGATTCGAAGTCTGTTGTTCCTTTGACCGAAACACACACTGAAGAGGTAAAGACCGTTATCCGTCTTCACAAGCTGGCTAACACGATGTCAGACCTCGTCACGGGAAGGACTACTCATCCTCAAAGGTTGATCCCGGGCGGCTTTACCAAGATACCCAGCGAAAAGGAACTGGAGGAGATGAAAGAGAAGCTGGAGGACTCTGTTGACGATCTGAAGGCCGTTGCCGATCTGCTGGAAAACTTAGCTCCAAAGATACCCGACTTTAGAAGAGAAACGGAATACATCTCATTGACCCATGAAGACGAGTACGGCCTGTACGGCGGGGATATCTGTTCGTCCGATACCGGAACGACGGATGTGGATGAATATCTCGATATAACGAACGAGTACACCGTGCAACAGTCGACCGCAAAGTACACCAAGAACAATAGAGAATCCTACATGGTGGGCGCCCTCGCAAGGTTGAACAACAATTACGAACAATTGAGTCCGATGGCCAAGGAGATAGCCGGGAAATTTGTCCTCGACCCCATGGAATATAACCCATACATGAACACCATAGCTCAGCTGGTGGAAGTGGTCCACAGCGTAGAGGATTCCATCGGCATAATCGAGGAACTGCTGGATAAAGGTCTAGAAGAGCAAGGAGAGTATAATTCGCCGGACGTCGAACCCAAGGCGGGCAGAGGAATAGGTGCGGTAGAAGTGCCGAGAGGTATCCTTTTCCATGATTATACCTATGATGAGGAAGGTAAGTGTACTGAGGCCAACTGTATCATACCGACGAACCAGAACCACGGGAATATACAGCACGACATGGAGAAGATGGTCCCCGAGATCATAGGAGAGAAGCCCGAGGACGAGATCGAATTGACCCTAGAGATGCTCGTTCGAGCTTACGACCCATGTATCTCCTGTTCCACCCATAATCTGGATATCAATTTCGTGGAGTGAAGCTTTGTAAAAAAGTTCGGGATATCGGTGATCACCCAATATTCTCTCCAGTGTTAACTTCATTTAGAAGAGACAGTCTATCACATATTTCATTCGGATCTGATCCTAGATAGGATATTCTCAAATCTTCCTTCAAGTTCTTCGTCCTTTCTCTTTTCCAGTAAGAACATCAGAACTTCGAATCTGAGCAGAAGAGGGAAACTTATCTCACCTATCTCGTCCTCCGCCTCTTCGATAGGGTCCATTACTCTATCTTTTAGCTCGACAAAGAAGGTAGAAAGGTCTTCTATCAGTTCCTCCTTCTGATCCTTGTCCTCAAGGGAGTATCCCATTATCTTCAAAAAATCCAGTATCTGTTCTGCATTCCTCCTTTCCCAGTCCATGGTCAGATCGGAAGAGCTTCCCTCTTCTATAGAACTCGGGTTCAGCAGAAATACGGTTGCGGTCCGAGAATACACTTTTTTAGGGATGTGGTGATCTTTTTTTTCGCCGATTTCTTCAATGTAACCCGCTTCTTCCAACTTTTTAACGTGGCGGTATATAGTGGAGTGATCTTTATCCAACGACTCGGCCATCTGTGAAAGCGTCATATCGTTTACTTTCAAAAGAGAAAGTATATCACTGCGGGTATCTTCGATTGCGAGTTTAACCCGGTCTGGATCCTGGACCACCTTCACTTCTTTCTTCATGCTTTATTTAGCTTACAGCCTGTGGATAAATAAATCTTTGGTCTGTAAAAGAGAGGATCACTAGTAGGGAGGATATTTAACTGAAATAGCCAAGAAACAGGTGGGCCTTATGGAGGATAGAGAGGAAGTTAGCTGTAGAGGGAGTAATTCTTTTCTAATCAGTTCTCTTTACTTGAAGACTTATAGTTCTATGGTGCTCATCCTATCCTAAAAGCCGGGTGCGGACCAGTATATTTATATACATTCTAATTATTATACCAGTATAGGAGGAAATAACATGAAAAAACGTGTTGTAGTCTTCTTGGTTGTTTTGATTTCGATGGCACTTTTTGTATCGTCTACAGCGACCGTGATGTCAGGTGCGTCCTTTGAATCTACAGAGGAAAATCCAGACGAAATCGAGCCCTCGCAAGCGAATGGTGCGGATGTACCTACCTGGGAGATAGGTTATTCTTGGACCTATTCTCACAAGATGTGGATGAACGACACGCAGAGCAGTAATTACTTTTACTTGGAAGAGGAATTCACCTATACAGTTGATTCTATAGAGTATTTCGAACTGAACGAGAGTACCTACTTAAGCTACAATCTAACGTTAGAAGGAAAGGTCATAGACGGCGAAGGAGAAATGGATGGATACATTATAGATGTCAATGGAGGATCAATTGAGGGATATAAGATCTGCAAGGTGAGCGACCTTGGTGTGGTCGAAAATCGTCAATACAGAAGATTTGACGCCACGGAGGAAAGTTCTGGGGTAAATATCGATGTATGGCAATATACCAATCAGAGTTCGCAACCTCCTATAGAGAATTATGATTTCCCCGTCAGCGAGCAAGAACTGTTTTGGGCCAATACAACGATGAGGAGCTGGGGATATTACAGGTATAAGGCACCTGTTATAGGTGGCGATAGCGAGGCCTTTGATAATAAAACGAGTTACGAAAGTGAAATTACTATACCTTATAAAGAACCAGTAAGTCCCCCGGCAGGTGATTTTGAAGCCTATTATGTAAACCACTCTGTGGTCGAAGGAGGATATTCGGAACGTTGGTATGATTCTGGAGTCCAATCATATGTGAAAAGTGTTCAAAAGGGAGGGGGTGGAATGGATCGGAACGTCACCGGGATACAGAACCTGCAAAGTTTCAACTTAACGGACACTGCAAACAATCTATCCATAGCTCCATCTGAACAGAGGGCGGGAAACGAGGTAACCCTTGCAGGACAATTCCCTGACCATCCAAACGAGAACGTTATCATCAAGATCCCTGAAGGAGCTGAACCGGTGAGTGAATGGACTACTACTACAGACGGCGGTGGGAACTTTGAGGAAGTAATAGAGGTCCCCTTAGCCGAGGATATGACAGAGACCTCCGATGAATTTTCATCGGTGGGATTCGTTGCGGAGCTGGATAATTACGAGAACGAGCAGGCAGTAGCAACTCTGGTGATCCTTCATGACAATGTTCCTATCTATCCCAACCCGCCCGACGGGGCAGAAGGTGTAGGTCAGAATCCGGAGATGAGCGTTCTGGTAGGACATGACAAGGATAAAAACATGGATGTCACCTTTTACGACGCTTCCGACGACAGCGAGATCGGGTTTGCAGAGAACGTATCCAGTATAGATTATGCTCAGACTACCTGGGATGGATTGAATTCTGGAACTACGTACGAATGGTATGCTGTAGCCGATGACGGTGTAAACACTTACGAATCTGAGGTTTGGAGCTTTACTACCCAAACCGCAGAAGGAGAGTACTTCCAAGTAGATATCATTTCTCCCACTGAAGGTGAACAATTCGTCAGCGGTGAAACAGTCACGGTAGAATATGAAGTTGAAAATACAGGAGAGGAAGCGGGACAGCAGGATATAGAGTTCTACATCGGCGGAAATTTGATCGATAGCGAAACCGGAGTAAGCCTTGAACCTGGAGAAACTTATGAAGGGATTTTCACCTGGGATACAACGGGAGAACAACTGGGTGATTATCACTTGAGAGTTGCTAGCGAGGATGACTACCAAGAAGTGACGGTTACCGTAACAGAAGAAGTTACAGAATACGATCTGACGATAAACATAGATGGAGAAGGTTCAACCGATCCTTCAGAAGGTACTCACACCTACCCAGAAGGTGAAGAGGTGACAGTAGAAGCCACTCCTGATGCAGGGTGGTACTTCGTCGAGTGGACAGGAGATCACATGGGAACGGATAAAGTGATTAACATCACTATGAACGAAAATAAGTCGATAACAGCTGTCTTTGAAGAAGAGGATCAGAGTGTTAGATACGAGCTCACGATAGATTCGACTGAAGGTGGAGAAGTGATCCAACCGGGTGAAGGAACTTCCGAGTACGACGAGGGCGAAACGGTTGACCTCGAAGCTGAAGCCGACGACGGTTACGAATTCGTGGAATGGACAGGCGAAGTTGAGAACATCGATGATGCAGGTTCCAATGAAACTACGATAACTATGAATGCTAATTACACGATAACGGCTGAATTCGAAGAATTTGCAGGGGAATACGAGCTCGTTATAGATGCAGAAGAAGGTGGAACCACAAGTCCTGAACCTGACACATACACTTATTCCGAAGGAGAAGATGTCACCATTGAAGCGATCCCTGAAGACGGTTGGCAGTTCAGCCGATGGGAAGGAGACGTCTCGGCAGAAGAAGAGGAGAACGATGAGATAACCATAACCATGGACGATAATAAACATATAAATGCTCAATTCTTACGTGAGCCGTTCTTCGAAGTGGAGATACTCAGCTACGATGAAGAAGTGACCGAAGGTGAGATCGTAACGGTCGAATATAGAGTGACGAACACAGGAGATATTGAGGGTACACAGACAATAGAGTTTACTGTTGACGGTGCGTTAAAGGACAACAAAGAGTTGACTCTGACCCCCGGTGAGGAGGATGAAAGTGAATTCACCTGGGAGGCAGAAAATTCAGGTGAATTCGAGCTGGCGGTCACAAGCTTCGACGACGAGGATCAGAAGAGTACTGACCAAGTGAGCGTCTCCGTCATAGATGAAGATGGAGAGGACGAAGGTTGGCCCTTCTGGTGGCTGATCCTGAGCGTCATCGTTATCGTAGGGGTAATATTGGCTGTGTTCCTAGCAACCCGGGAAAGTGGATATGAAGAAGAGGAGATAACGGAAGACGAATATATGGAGGAGGATTCTTTCGAGGACAACCCCCCACCACCTCCTGAAGATTCCTCAGGACCGTAAGGTTTTGAAGAAGGAGTACTCGACGAGGAGAGCGAATATTGAAGCGAGTACAACCGATCCAGCTCTTAAAAACTAAAACCAAAATCCTTTCTCTTTTTTTCTCTATTCCCTCTTTTGAAGTAGTACCTTTCACCGTTACATTTAAATAACAAAGGGCTTTAATACCGCATTACTCTGTCTGTTGACCAGACGTGGTGGGGCAATCCAGTTAGGATCCCTATCTTGACACGTCACGGTCTGCAGACTTCAGCAAAAGCATGGGATTCTAGCTCCATGGCTTTAAGCAGAGTTAATCATATCGAGGTGTACACATGGTAGATACACATCATCCGAGAAGAGGTTCGATGGGATATTCCCCACGGAAACGCTCAAAGAGCATCGTGCCTAAGATCCGCTCTTGGCCTGAGTGGGACGGAGAGCCGAAGCTACAAGGTTTCCCGGGTTACAAGGCAGGTATGAGCCACGCCTTCGTGGTAGATTACAGATCTTCGAGCACGACATCTGGACAGGAAGTCAGAGTTCCGATAACCATCGTCGAAGTCCCTCCCGTAAAAGTGTGTGGGCTACGTTTTTACGAAGAGACCCATGAAGGTCTGAAGACCATGGGGGAAGTATGGGCGAGCAAAGTCGATGATTCCCTTAAAAGAAGGTTGCCTATACCAGATCAATACGATACAGACGAGATGTGGGAGGACATAGACAGAGACATTGTTGATGAAGTTAGAGCGATAATCCATACCCAGCCTAAGCTCGTTTCTGGTATACCAAAAAAAGCCCCCGAGATAATGGAACTGAGGATTGGGGGAGGCACAATACAGGAAAGAATAGATGTAGGGGAGCAGATGCTGGGTGATGAAGCGGAGTATGAAAACTTCTGTGAAGCTGGAAGGATGGTCGACGTTTCAGCCATAACTAGAGGGAAGGGCTTCCAAGGTCATGTAAAAAGATGGGGTGTAAAACTACTGCGTCATAAGAACAGTAAATCAGTGAGGAACGTCGGTACGACGGGCGTTTTCAGACCCGGCTATACAAGACCTACCGTACCTCAAGCGGGCCAGGATGGCTATCACCAGAGAACGGAATTGAATAAACGGGTTCTTAAAGTGGGAGAAGAGGGAGAGGAAGTTACGCCGGACGGCGGATTCTTGAATTACGGTGTCGTAAAAAACGGATATGTTATACTTCACGGCTCTATACCTGGACCCACGAAAAGATTGACAGTGATGAGAGACGCAGTCAGAGATGATAAATACGATGTTCACGAACCGAATCTGACCTACATCTCTACAGAGTCCAACCAGGGGGTGTGATCCATGAAAACAAATATATACAATGTTGATGGAAAAGCAAAAGGCGAAATAGATCTTCCATCGGCCTTTTCAGAAGAGATACGACCCGATATAGTGAAGAGGGCTGTAGAAGCTTCAGAAAGCAATAAAAAACAACCCTACGGGCCTTCTAAAGATGCCGGTATGAGGCACGCTACGGAGATGGAGGGTATAGGACAAGGTATGGCTAGAGTACAGAGATTGACACAGTACGGTGGAAACAGAGCTGCTGAATCTCCTCAGACAAGAGAGGGTAGAAAAGCGCACCCTCCTAAACCGGAAAAGGAATCGAGGAAGAAGATAAACAAGAAGGAGAGAGCCAAGGCAAGGCGTTCAGCTCTTGCCGCCACCGGCAAAATGGAGCTCATCGAAAAGAGAGGACACGAGATAGATGAGGATTCTCTTGACTTCCCACTGGTCGTGGAGAAAGGTATCGAAGATATAGAGAAGACTAAAGAGGCGATCGAACTGCTCAAAAATTTAGGTATCTATTCCGATGTAGACAGGGCTAAAAAAGGAAAAACTATACGTGCGGGGAAGGGTAAAGGGAGAAACCGCAAATACAGAAGACCGAAAAGTGTTTTGGTCGTCCTGCCCGACGGTTCTAAAGGATTAAGAGCTTTCAGTAACCTGCCCGGGGTGAGTGTCAAGACACCGGAAACTCTCACCATCGAAGATCTATCCCCTGGCGGAGATATGGGTAGATTGACCATATTCAGCGTCAAAGCTGTAAATCAACTGGAGGTGTGGTAAAGCATGCCAGAATATGAATCAGCTCACAAAATCGTGCTTCACCCTTACGTAACGGAGAAAACGATGATGGAGATGGAAGAGGAAAACAAGCTCGAGTTCATATGCGACCTCAAAGCTACGAAGCATCAAATCGCCGATGCAATCGAAGAGCTGTTCGATGCGGAAGTCGAAAAGGTCAATACTAGGATAGATAAGAACGGTAAAAGAGCCGTAGTGAAGTTCACAGAAGAGTATTCAGCCGAAGAGATAGGTATGAGAATAGGGGTGTTCTAGATGGGTAAGCGAATAACCCCTCAAAGAAGAGGAAAAGGTTCTTCCACTTACAGGTCACCGAGTCACAGACATCTAGCCCAGCCTGGTTACCCGAAAAGCCAAGAAACTGAAGGAGAAGTCGTCGAGCTTCATCATGCACCGGGCCGCTCGGCCCCGCTGGCTGAAGTCGAATTCGAAAACGAGGAAACATCGTTCATGATAGCCAATCACGGCCTTTGGGTAGGGGAAAATATAGAAGTTGGTCCCGATGCAGAGGTGGAAAAAGGTAATGTTTTACCACTCCGCCGAGTGCCCGTCGGGATGTTCGTATATAATATAGAATTAGAACCGCTCGACGGAGGAAAGCTGGTCAAGACGGCGGGGAGCCACGCTACCGTTATATCTCAAGAGAGAAGGAAGACAGTTCTAGAACTCCCGTCGGATAAGATCAAAGAAGTCGATAACAGGTGTAGAGCGACAATCGGCATCGTAGCCGGAGGAGGTCAGACCGAGCAGCCCTTCGTCAAAGCCGGTAAAAAGGCCAAGAGTTTGAGGAGCCGAGCGAAGAGAGCGAGAGATGTGAGAGGTGTTGCTATGGACGCAGTTGATCATCCTCACGGAGGAGGGGACCACCAGCACGTTGGTGTACCCTCGACTGTTTCATCTAATGCCCCACCTGGTAGAAAAGTCGGGAACCTCTCCTCAAAGAAAAAGAAGGAAGATAAGAAGAAAAAGAAGGAAAAAGAAAGGTGATATTATGTCTGCTGATAAAAGTTCAAGGGATAAACGGAAGTTCACTTATCGGGGTTACACCCTAGAGGAACTCAAGGAGATGTCCCTGTCCGATCTCAAAGAAGTACTTCCGGCAAGAGCAAGGAGATCATTGGATAGAGGATTGAACAAGGGGGAAAAACGGTTACTGGAAAAGATCGAAAACAAAGACAAGGACGTTTACAGGACGCACAGGAGAGAGATGGTTATCCTTCCGGAATTCGTCGGAAAGAGACTAGCGATACATGATGGTGAGAAGTTCAAGACGGTCAAGATAGAGCCCGAGATGATCGGGCATTATCTAGGAGAATTTGCACTGACGAGAAAAGAGGTCGAACATTCAGGCCCAGGTATCGGAGCGACTCGTTCTTCAAAATATATACCACTCAAATGAGGTGATGAAGCATGGGTTATTCTATGGATCCGGATCCAGAAATCACGGCCAAGGCCTACGGACGAGAATTCCAGATATCACCAAAAGAATCGGTTGAAGTCTGCGATATGCTCAGAGGCAAGGATGTAGAAAAAGCGCTTAACATCCTCGACGAGGTCATCGAGGAGAATAAAGCGGTACCCTACAAGAAACATAACAAGAAAGCTGCTCATCAGAAAGGTACTGGCTCAGGGGGATACCCGAAGAAAGTCTGTGGAAAGGTCAGATCATTGATAGAAGAATGTAGAGCTAACGCTGAAAACAAAGGTCTAGATCCAGACGGGCTGTTCATCAAACACCTAGCCGCCCATAAAGCCAGCCCTGTAGAGGGTTTCAGACCTAGGGCTTTCGGAAGGAGTTCACCTCAAAATACCCAGACAACCAATCTTGAGATAATATTGGAAGAAAAGGAGGAGTAATAGTGGCAAGAGAAAGAAAGTTTGTAAAAGAAAAAATGCAGCGCGTTCGACTCAAAGAATTCCTTCAAGATCAGACGGAGAGAGCGGGGTTTGGTGGGGCTGAAGTCACCAGGACCCCTATGGGAACCCGGATAACCCTTTACACCGAAAGACCCGCTTTGGTCATAGGTAGAAAAGGTAAGAGGATAAGAGAGTTGACTGAAGATATAAAGAAAAAATTCGACTTTGATAATCCGCAGGTGGAAGTGCAGGAAGTCGACGTACCCGAGCTGAACGCCCAGATAATGGCCGAAAAACTGGCCTCCTCACTGGAAAGGGGCTGGTACTTCCGAAGAGCGGGGCACTCGACCGTGAGAAATATAATGGATGCGGGCGCCAAAGGTTGTCAGATAATACTTTCGGGTAAATTGACAGGTCCTAGGCATCGGGTCGAAAAATTCCAGGACGGGCACATAAAGTACTGCGGAGAAGAAAAGAAAAAGTGGATAGACGAGGGGTTTGCACAGGCAAAACTCAAGCTAGGTGTCATAGGAGTAACGGTAAGGGTCATGGATCCAAAAGCTAAATTGCCCGACGAAATAGAGATATTACCCCCAGAAAGTGAGGTCGAAGAAGAAGGGGAAAAAGAGGAGGAGGAAGAAGAGATTAAGGAAGAAGCTGAAGAGGCTGACGAAGAAGAAGCTGAAAAAGAAGAAGGGGCTGAAGAAGAGGAGACTGAAGAAGAAATAGAGGAAGACGAAGGAGAAGATGTGGAGGATGACGAAGAAATTGAAGAAAAAGATGAATTAGAAGAAAATGTAGAAGAGATGGAGATAGAAGAAGTAGAAGAAGATTTAGAAGAGGAGGCGGGATAGCATGCCTTTGCTGAAAACTGATGAGATAAGAGATATGGATAAATCTGAAAGAGAAGAGAAATTAGAAGAACTTAGAGATGAACTGCTTCACGAACAAGGCGTTGCTGCCATGGGAGGAGCACCGGAAAGCCCAGGGAGGATAAGTACTATAAAGAGAAACATCGCTAGGATACTCACCGTAATAAATGAAGAAAATCAACAAAAAGGAGGAAATTGATGGCGGAAGAAGTTTGTCCAACTTGCGGGTTGCCTAAAGAGATATGTATCTGTGAAGACATCGCTCGAGAACAGCAGGAGATAGAGATATACACAGACCAGCGACGGTATGGAAAGGAAGTGACCATAGTGGATGGCATCGATGAGAGCGACATAGACATTGAAGATTTGGCGTCTGAACTGAAGACAAAATGCGCTGCAGGCGGGACGACCAAAAAAGGTCGGATAGAGTTGCAGGGCAATCATATCGAAACGGTTCAAGAATATCTAGAAGACAAAGGATTCTCAGTGGAGATAAGATAAGATGGTACCGAAAGAAGATAGCGATCCAGTGTATGCGTATGAATTCATCGGTTCCAAGATTGAGGTCACGGACTCCAATCACGAAGGTTATATAGGACTTACAGGAACGGTAATAGACGAGACAAAGAATACCTTCGTTATCAGGGATAAAAAAGACAGGACGATCCCGAAGGAAGGCGTTAGATTCGAGGTCCATGTTAACAACAGCTTGAAGACTTTGAACGGCTCGAGCATTGCATACCGCCCCGAGGACAGGATCAAGAAATTAGGTTGATGATATTATGGTAGAAAACGAAGCTCGCGACATAGGTGTTGACGTTAAAGCCCCTGAAGAGAGGTGTGAGGATGAAAACTGCCCGTTCCACGGCACCCTTTCAGTCAGAGGAAGGATCATCAGGGGTGTCGTAGAATCAACGAAGATGGATGGATCAGCGATAGTAAGGAAGGATCATTTCCACTACATCCCGAAATATGAGAGATACGAAAAGAGGAAGAGTCATTACCCGAGCCATCTTCCCCCCTGTATAGATATAGAGGAGGGCGATGAAGTACAGATAATGGAGTGTCAGCCGATCAGTAAGAGCAAATCTTACGTGGTCATCTCGAGAGGTGGACAAGAATGAAGGGGATAGCTGGGAACCAGACGAAAGGACTCTCCGTGGGTAGTAAGCTCAAATGCATAGATAATACTGGAGCTAAAGAGGTAAGGGTGGTTTCCGTTATAAATTACCACGGAGTCCACAGAAGATATCCCCAGGCCGGTGTTGGAGATCAAATAGTGGCTTCAGTGGTAAAGGGCACTCCAGAGATGAAAAGAGAGTTGACTAGAGCGGTCATCGTGAGACAGAAACGTCCTTTCAGAAGACCGGACGGGGTCATGGTGGAGTTCCAAGATAATGCGGTGGTACTGACTCAAGAGGACGGGGAAACGAGAGGTTCTGAGATCAAAGGTCCTGTAGCTAGAGAAGCTGCAGAGAGATGGCCCCGAGTCGGAGCCGCAGCATCGATGATAATGTGAGGTGTTAATATATGAGTGAAAAACCAAGGAAGCAGAGGAAAAGGCAAAAGGATGCCCCTCATCACAAGAAAAGGAAGATGATGTCTTCCAATTTAGCGGAGGATCTCAGGGAGAAATACGGTACCAGGAGCTTACCCGTTCGCGAAGGTGACGAGGTAGAAGTCATGAGAGGCGCCTTTAAAGGGCACATAGATAAGGTTGCAGAGGTCGATAGAAGGAACGAAAAAATTTACATTGAGAAAGTAACGGTCGAAAAGGCCGACGAATCAAAAGAACCATATGGGATCCATCCTTCTAATCTGAAGATAAGAAACCTCGATCTTTCGGATCCTTGGAGAAAGCAAAAAGTTGAAAGTATAAGTGAGGAGGGTAACTGATGAGCAAGCACAGCAAACGTTATGATTCACCTACTGAAAAATGGGGTATCCCCACAAAAGAATCTCACTGGGCTCCTAAACCGAGCGGGGGTTCACATCCTGCAGATAGGTCTGTTCCGTTGGTCGTCGTTATCAGAGACATACTGGCCTATACCAACACATCCAGAGAGGCTAAAAGGGTACTGGCAGATAGAAAAGTGGAAGTTGACGGGAAGATCGTGACCGACAAGAACAGACCCGTGGGGCTCATGGACATCGTCTCGATCCCTGACTTGATGGAAAACTACAGGGCGCTTTTCGATCAAAAGGGTAAGATCCGGCTGAAAGAGATAGATGAGAGCGAAACCGGGTGGAAACTGGTCAAGATAGAAGACAAGACGACTTTGAAAAGTGGGATAACTCAGTACAACCTACATGACGGCAGGAACCTCAGAGAAGAGGATTCTAAAGCGTACGAAACCAACGACGTGTTGAAGCTGGAGATCCCTTCTCAAAAGGTATTAGATTCGTACGAGTTCAAAGATGGTATGATGGCATTGATTACAGGGGGAAAACACATAGGCGAGATAGATACGATAGAAGAACGTGAGATCGTCAAAGGTTCACAGCCCAATTTCGTTCATTTCGAATCTGGCATAACGACCATAGAAGATTACGTTTTCGTGATAGGAAAAGAGATGCCTGTGATAGAGATACCTGAGGTGGGGATAGTATGAGTTCAGCTCTAGCTAAAGATTACGAAAATCCGATGAAAGAGCCCCGGCTGGTAAAATGTGTAGTCAATATAGGAGTAGGTCAGGGTGGAGAAAAGCTGCGCAAAGGTTTCGATGTGCTGGAGATGCTTACGGGTCAGACCCCGGTCGAGACCATAGCTGGCACCACTAATGCAGAATTTGGAATAAGAGAAGGTCAGCCCGTAGGGTGTAAGGTTACTTTACGGGGGCAAAGGGCTTTCGATTTCCTGGAGAAGGCCTTTTGGGTCAAAGAAAATAGTCTGCCAGAAAAAAGTTTCGACGAACACGGCAACGTGAACTTCGGGATACAAGATTACACTGATTTCAAAGAGGCTAGCTATGATCCGGATATCGGAGTTTTTGGGATGGATATATCCATAGTTACAGGAAGAAAGGGACTTCGTGTTTCTAAGAGGAGGAAAAACAAGAAGAACATACCAGAGGAACATAAGATGACTAAGGAAGAAGCCATAGATTTCCTAGAGAGCGAATTCGACCTGGAGGTGTATGAGTCATGAGTGACGAAGAAGGGCTGAAACCTGACAAAGAATATGGAAGAAAAGAAGGTTGCAGACGCTGCGGCAGGAAGAGAGGGATAATTCGAAGATACGGCCTCCATATCTGCAGGCAGTGTTTCCGGGAGATAGCGGAGGATCTAGGTTTTGAAAAATATTCGTGAGGTGTAAAATATGAAACACGATCCATTGAATGACGCTCTGTCAAAGATAAAGAACGCGGAAAACAGCGGTAAGTTAGAATGTGAAGTAGAGCCAGCTTCCAAATTGATCGGTCGAGTGTTGAGAGTTATGCAGGAGAACGGCTATCTGGAACGGTTTGAATATGTAGAGGATGGAAGGGGAGGTTCTTATAATGTCATATTGAACGGGAATATAAACGAATGCAGGGTGATCAAGCCCCGATGGTCGGTATCGAATGCCGATATAGAGGATTATGAATCTAGATATCTTCCCGCCCAGGGGTTCGGTTTACTTGTCCTGACCACCAATAAGGGAGTGATGGCCCATGCGAAGGCCAAGCAAAAAGGGATAGGAGGTAAGTTGCTAGCATACGTTTACTGAGGGATCATCATGCCAGTTGAAGCAAAATTGAAAGAAAGGATCGAAATACCGGAAGACGTGAGCGTCGAAAAACGAAAGGATGAGTTGATAGTCTCTGGTGAAAACGGAGAAGTGGAAAAGAAGTTCGACCACCCAAGTATCGTGGTCGATGTCGAAGGTGACGAAGTAGTTCTGACCGTAGAGGAGCCCAGCAAGAGAGAAAAAGCTCTTGCCGGGACTTATAGGTCCCACATAGAAAACATGATAAAAGGATCCCGGGAAGATTTCGTTTACAAATTGAAGATCATCTATTCACATTTTCCTATGGAAGTGACCTCGGAAGGAGATGAAGTGGTCATCAAAAATTTTGTCGGCGAAAACAAACCTAGGCGGGCCAAGATCGTGGGCTCGACGGAAGCGACCATCGAAGGAGATCAGGTTATCGTGAAAGGACCGGATAAAGAGGCGGTCGCTCAGAGCGCAGCAAACATCGAGTCGATGACTAAGATCTCCAAAGCTGATCCAAGGGTCTTCCAGGACGGTATTTACATAACTGAAAAAGCGGGGAAACCTTTGAGGTAGAGATTAATAGAGGTGCTTAAAGATGGATGATGATGAGGATTACGAAGTAAAGAAAAAACCTGACCTTGACGAAGAGACAGAGGAGATGCTGAGGAAAAGAGAGAAGGTCAAGTCCCAAAGACCCGATTTCACTAGGCAGGAATGGTTCAGAAGGCTGAAGATAGATAGAGGTACGTGGAGAAAGCCGAGAGGTATCCATTCCCAGGCAAGGCAGAACAAAAAGTATAGGCCATCTAACGCCAACGTGGGATACCGATCTCCAAAGAAAGTCAGAGGTCTGCATCCATCCGGATTCGAGGAAGTCCTGGTGCATAATAAAGATGATCTTGAAGATCTAGATCCCGATAAGCAGGCCGTCAGAGTTGCACACGGCGTAGGGATGAGGAAAAGGATAGAGATAGAAGAAAAGGCGGAAGAGCTGGACTTGAGGGTCCTCAATCCGTCCTGAGGTGATATTCATGGATGTAAAATATCAAAAAAGATTGGCAGCGGATCTCCTGGACTGCGGCAAGGATCGCGTTTGGATAGACGATACGATGTTGGACGAAGTCATAGAAGCGATAACAAGGGAGGAAGTCAGGGAACTCATAAACCGTGGTGTGATAAAAAAATTGCCAAAGGATGGAAACTCTCGAGGCCGAATCAATTACAAGAAAGAACAGAAATCTAAAGGGAGAAGAAGAGGGTACGGTAAAAGGAAAGGCACAAAGGGAGCGAGAGAGTCTTCTAAAGACAACTGGAAGAAGAGGATACGCTCGATGAGAAAAGAACTGAAAAAGTTGAGGGACGACGGACATATCGATCGTTCCACCTATCGAGAGTTTTACAACAGGTCCAAAGGTGGAACTTTTGAGGATAAATCCGATATGATCCTTCATCTGAAGATGGAAGACCATATAGATGAAGATTATGAGTCGGAAAACAACGGTGGTGAATGAATATGGCTGAAGGATCACGTTACAGAATGCCTTTGAAAAGAAGAAGGCAAGGCAAGACGGACTACAGGGAAAGATTGAGGCTGTTGAAATCAGGAAAAGTGAGAGCCGTGGTAAGACCCTCCAATACGATGATAAGGGTCCAATTCATCCACTACCGGCCCGATGGGGACGAAGTGAAGACGGCGGCGACGAGTGAACATCTCAGAGATTTCGGATGGAACGGCTACGGGAATAATCTACCCTCGGCTTACCTTGTTGGCTATCTAGCAGGCAGGAAAGCAAAAGAAGAGGGGATAGAAGAAGCGGTCCTCGATATAGGGTTAAATCACCCTGAAAAAGGCGGAAGGCTGTTTTCCGCTCTGAAAGGTATCGTGGATGCAGGAGTAGATGTTCCTCACGATCCTGAAGTACTTCCTGCTGAGGAACGCATAAGAGGAGAGCATATCGGTGAGGAAACCGTCGATGATTTTGAAGAAGTCAAATCCGAGCTGGAGGAATCATGATGTATCAATGGGAACCAAAAACTAGACTTGGGAGAAAAGTGAAAAGAGGCGAAATAACCAATATGGAAGATGCTTTAGCTACGCGGTTACCTCTCAAGGAACCGGAGATAATAGATGCACTGTTTCCTGATCTGGATGACGACGTTCTCGACGTGAACATGGTCCAGAGGATGACTGACTCGGGAAGAAGAGTCAGGTTCACCGTCACGTGTGTTGTGGGAAACAATAATGGATATGTAGGGGTGGGCACGGCAAAAGGAAAAGAGGTAGGTCCCACCATCCGTAAATGCATGGATAACGCCAAATTGAACATTGTCAGAATCAGAAGAGGATGCGGTTCTTGGCAGTGTGGCTGCGGCGATCCACATACAATCCCATTCGAGGTTAAAGGAAAAGCCGGATCTGTCAAGATCCAGTTAAAGCCGGCACCGAGCGGTATAGGTCTTGCCGTGGGCGATACGGCAAAGTCAATACTTACCAGAGCGGGGATAGAAGACATGTGGGGCTTCTCAAAAGGTAAAACCCGGACCACGGTGAATTATGCATTAGCTGTTTTCGACGCTCTAAAAGAGAGCTCAAAGATGAGAGTGAGAGAAGACCAAGCCGAGGAGCTCGGAATAGTATCAGGTATACATGAAGTTGAAGAGGAAGTCTCTGAACAGGAGGGCTAAACATGGCTTTTGCAGTTTTAAGAGTTAGAAGTCCGAGGAAAAAACAGAAGAAGACGGAAGACACGCTGAAGATGCTCCGTTTGAACAGGATAAATCACTGTACCGTGATCCCAGAAACGGCCACCTACGAAGGGATGTTGAACAAGGTCAAGGATATGATAACTTGGGGAGAAATCGATGAAGATACTCTTGTTCATCTATTAGAACATCGGTCGGAACTGGGTGCTGAAACAATAGAAAAAAAAATAAAGGACCAAACTTCCTACGAAAATATCGATGAGTTCGCAGAGGCCGTTTCGAGCGATGACGTGAAGATAGACGAAGTGAACGGCCTAGAGAATATATTCAGGATGCACCCACCTGAAGGTGGGTATGAAGGGATAAAAAAGCCCTACAGGACCGGCGGTACACTAGGATACCGAGGACAAGATATCAACGATCTGTTGGAAAAAATGCTCGGTCCTGAAGCCAGCGAAGAAACATCTGAAGAAGGATGATATCCATGGGTAAGAAAAAGAAGAAGAAAAATAGAGGTTCCCGCAGTCACGGTCGCGGGACAAAGAAAGGCAGAGGAGCAGGAGAACGAGGCGGCAGAGGTAAAGCCGGTCTCGATAAACACAAATGGCCCTCTCTAGCTAACGAAGATCCGGATTACTTCGGACCTAAAGGTTTCACCCGTCCTCAACAGCTCATCGAGGAAGACGAGGTCATAAATATATATCAGATCGAAGAAGCATTGAACGACTTCATAGAAGAGGGGGTTGCCGAGAAAGAAGGATCTACATACGAGATAGATCTTGACAAAGCCGGATTCGATAAACTCCTGAGCAGAGGTAGTCCCACAAAAGAGATGAAAATAAAAGTATCTAATTCAAGCCAGAGGGCTGAAGAGAAGATAAAAGAAGCAGGGGGAGAATTAATCAAAGATGACACAGATGAGACGTGATCTCTATGGCCGAGGACGAGGATAAGAGCTACTTATACAAATTAAAGCCCTTGATCGACCGGATGCCAGCCGTGAAGAGACCAGAGGGTCATGTACATTTCCGTCGAAAGATGTTCTGGTTGATCTTGGTCCTTCTCACGTATTTTGTAATGACAAATGTGACCGTTTACGGCTTGGATCCTGAAAGGTCTATGGATCTTTTCGAACAGTTCAGGGCCATATTTGCAGGGGAAATGGGATCGATAGTTCATCTGGGTATCACGCCTATAGTCAACGCATCTATAATCATGCAGTTGTTCCAGGGTGCCGAAATCGTAGACCTGGATATGAAAGACCCTGATGATAAAGCCGTCTTCCAGAATACTCAGAAGTTCTTGGTCATAATAATGCTGTTGGTCCAGGCCGTACCCCAGGTTTATGGATACTTGGTTCCTGCGGAGAGTTTCGTGACCGCTCTCGGAGGTTACTTCGCCGGGCATGGGAAGTTGATGGCCCGAGCGTTGATCGTCATCCAGATATTCATCGGTGGTTACTTCCTGTTCTTGATGGACGAGGTCGTGTCTAAATGGGGTATAGGCAGCGGTATTAGTCTGTTCATCATTGCGGGAGTTGGACAGGGTCTGTTCACCGGTCTTTTCAACTGGGAATCCGCACCCAATATGGCTCAAGATGTTCCGGCGGGGACCATCCCTAGAGTCATCCATACGGTGCGGAACAGCTCGGCCGCTGAGATCGCCGGAGGGGGCCTAGAGTCTCTGCTGATACAACCTCCTAATCCCGTCATGGGCCTCATCTTTACCATAATAATATTATTGTTAGTCGCTTATATTCAAGGCAGCCGTATCGAGCTGCCGTTAGCTCACGGAAGAGCTAGAGGTGCGCGAGGACGGTATCCGATCAAGCTAATCTATGCTTCAGTAATCCCGATCATCTTGGCTCATGCTCTTCTCTCTAACATTAATTTGTTCTCCATGCTGTTCTATACCAATCCCACCTTCCAAAACTTCCCCGTTCTAGGTGGACAGTCATGGCTCGGGGTTTTCCAAGAAGGCAGCACTAACCCCATCAGCGGCGCCGCTTGGTATATAACAGCTCCAGAAGGCATACAGGAATGGCTTCTTCCGCTGATATCTGAAAGGTACGAGCACATGCTATCGCCAGAAGGCGTCGGATGGACCCATTCAAAATGGAAGGTCATGGCTCGGGTGATAGGACATCTGACATTCATGGGTGTAATGTGTGTGCTGTTTTCCAAATTCTGGGTCAAAACTACAAACATGGATGCAGAATCTGTCGCGGACCAGATCCAAGACAGCGGTATGCAGATCCCTGGTTTCAGGAGAGATCCTCGGGTGTTGAGGAGGGTGTTAAAGAGGTATATCCCGACCGTGACCACCTTCAGCGGACTGTTCATCGGTTTGGTTGGTGCTAGCTCGACTCTACTCGGTTCTGTAGGAGGAGCCAGCGGAATAAGTCTGTTCCTGGCGGTCTCTATACTCACGCAGCTGTATGAACAGATCGGTAAAGAACAGATGATGGAGATGCATCCAGCACTCAGGGATTTCTTCGGTGAACAGTAGCATGAGAAATGAAAATCGAGGTGAATGTCATCAGCGAAGAAGAGAAAGAAAAACTTGAAGTAGCCGAGGATGAAGGCGAAAAAGAGGACACTTCATCCGGCAAATCTATTTTCAGTCTACGGAGATTCATCTATATCTTCTTGGGACTGATGGCATTGATGATAATGTTCGACAGAGATTTAAGATTTCAGATGGGAGAGGCGTTGGGGAGCGTGCTGTATCCTCTGATCGGCTTCGAAGGTGAATACCCTATACTGACTCTGATGTTTGCCGGACTAATAATGATAACATTTTCTACCCTGGTCAGAGACTTGTTCATGGACTGGGTGGATATGGCCGAGAAACAGAAGATCAGCAGTAAATTCCGCAAGGAGTTGATGGAGGCTAAAAGAGCCAATAAACAGACCAAAGTAAAGAAGATGGAGAAACGACAGGAAGAGATATCCAAGATGTCCATGCAGTCTTTCAAGCCTCAGCTTAAATCGATGGCTCTCACCATGATAGTGGTAATATCCATCTTCGGATGGATATGGCAGTTTGTAGGCGGACTTCCCAACAAGGCATATTCAGTACCGTGGGCACAGAACGGAACATTGACCGATCCATTGATACCCGGTTGTTTCGTCCCTTTTCCACAGTGGATAGGGGTTTACATGCTCATCTCGCTGCCTTTCACCCAGGTGCTCATGGTTCTCCTCAAGATGTACGACTTCAAAAAACGGCTCAAGGAGGGAGAGACGTAGCTTCTTCTGATATATTTCAAAGGATCATCATCACGATCAGTGGGCTTCCCGGCAGCGGCACTTCTACCGCCGCTAGAAAACTTGCTGAAGCTGCAGGCATGAGAGTACTGTCAGCAGGGGAAGTATTCAGGGATATGGCTGAAGAGAGAGACATGTCTTTGGAGGATTTCAGCGTTCTTGCCGAGGAGAACGAAGAGATCGATAGGAAGTTGGACAAAAGGATAGTTGAGGAAGCTTCTCCCGGGATGATAATGGAAGGAAGACTCACCGGTCATCTGCTACATATGTCTGATAAGGGCGCCTTCAAGGTCTGGATTAAAGCTCCTTTGGAAACTAGGGTGAGAAGGATAGCCGAAAGAGAAGGTCATGAGGATCTAGACCAGCTGAAAGAAAGGGTGATCAAGAGAGAAAATAGTGAGGAGAAGAGGTACAGGGAGTACTACGATATAGATCTCTTCGACACTTCTTTTTACGACGCGGTAATAGATTCTGAGAAGAATAGACCGGACCAGATCGTTGATAAGATAATCGATGGTGTCACCGATGAAGTACGTGATCGATGAAGAAAACACAGTTTCGAAATGGGGTGAATTTCCTTCTAAAAGACCGTTAGAGGAGGCGATACCTCGTTCTCTGATGATTATAGACAAGCCGGAGGGTCCTTCAAGTCACCAGGTCTCCTCATGGGTTCAAAGGATATTCGGGAGGAAAGCCGGGCACAGCGGCACTCTTGATCCCAATGTGACAGGCGTTCTCCCTGTTGGGCTGGGCAAGACGGTAAGGCTTTTAGATCTATTACATTCCGCCCCTAAAGAGTATGTGGCGGCGATGAAGTTCCATGCAAACGTTGATAAGAGGAAAGTCAGAGATATCCTTCAAGAATTCGTCGGTAAGATCTACCAGATGCCACCCGTCCGCTCAGGGGTTAAAAGGAGGAAAAGAAAAAGAGAGATCTACAGTATAGAGCTATTAGATTCCCGAGGAAGAGATCATCTTCTAAGGGTCAAGTGTGAATCGGGGACTTATGTCCGAACGCTATGCAAGGACATCGGAAACGCTGTGGGAACCGGTGCACATATGATGGAGCTCCGAAGGACTGAAGCCGGTAGATTTGAGGAGAAAGAAACCATATTTCTCCACGATGTAAAAGATGCATATGAGTACCATCGGGAGGGAAGCGAAGAGGACTTGAAGGAGGTCTTGCTGCCCTATGAGAGAGCGTTGAACATCTTTCCAAAGGTGAAAGTCAAGGATACTGCCGCGGGCTCGATCTTAAACGGAGCGGACCTAGCCGTACCTGGAGTCCTAGAGATGGATGAATTTTCTAATGACGATAAAGTCGCTCTTGTTTCGGTGAAGGGAGAAGGACTTGCCGTAGGTAAAGCATTGTACGATGCGGAAGATGTATTGGATAAGAACAAAGGTCTAGTGGTGAAGACCGATAGAGTTTTTTCACCTACGGGTGAGTATCCAAAGACGTGGGGATGACTCCAAGAAAATAATTTATATAAGCCTTCCTTTTAATTCTATTCAGCTTCTGCCGAGATAGCCCAGCCTGGTACGGCGCGAGATTGGAGTTCTCCTAGATAGAGACCAGACATCTCGTGGTGCTCTGCACCTCAGGGGTTCGAATCCCCTTCTCGGCGCTCTCTTTATTTTTAAAGAAGGGGTGAGAACCCTTAGGTTCGCGAACTAATCTGTGATTAGTGAGCTGTTAGAAGCTTTGCTTCTGACTAGAATCCCCTTCTCGGCGCTCTTCTATATAATGATTTGCTTTATAAAAATGCGGGGAGGATAAATTTATTATACATTTACTTCGATTAACATATGGGAAAATCGATGAGCCGCAATACTCCCGAAAAAAACGGAACTTCATCGACAGAAAGAAGATGTCCTAATTGTGGAAACGAGACTTTGGTTATTGGAGATGACTTTTCTGCACACTGTGAATCTTGCGGCTACAGCATGGACGGCATAGGCGGGGAAAGGGAGACCCCCGATGAATCACCGGGAAGTATCTCGCAGGAGCAAGAAAGTAGCGAAACTTTCGAAGAAGGTGATGATGAGGGAACTGAAGAAGAGGGTGTGTCAAAAGAGGATTTTTTGGATTCCTTGAAAGGCGTAAAAGGGATAGGAAATAGCACGGCGGAGAACATCTATGATCATGGGATCGAAGATTTTAAAGATATCGTTGAAGCAGATATCTCTCACCTAGAAGAGATAAGAAATGTTACCTCGGAAAAAGCCGAGGATCTAAAGGAGTTAGCTGAGGAGGAACTTGAGGAGAAAATAGAAGAGGGTGATGAAGCGAAAGGTGAGAAGATCCCTACATCGGAGACTTCACCTTCGCCTTCAACTGCTGAAGAAGGGATTGAAGAAGAGGAAGATTTACCTCCTCCACCAGGTGAAGATGGGGTAGAGGCCATCGAAGAAGAGACCCCCGGTTCCGAAACAGAACCCATTCCTCCTCCGCCGGAACACTCTAAAACGGAAGAAATGGCCGAAGAAGATAGAGAGACAGCCGAAAAACTGGTCTCCCGAAAGGAAGAAGAAACTTCTGAAGAATATCCTCCTCCACCTCCCGGACTCCTCGATGAATCTCAAAGAGAGGAAGCAACTGAGGAGATAGAGGAAGAGAGAGAGGAAGAAAGAGAAGTAGAGAAAGAAGAAGATTTCAAGGAACTAGAGCAGCTAGATGGTTTACCTGAATCGGTCGCCGAGAAGCTTTATAAAAACGACTATCGTTCCCTAGAAGACATCGAAGGAGCCTCAAAAGAAGATCTGCAGGAGATAGAAGATATAGGACCTCTACAAGCTGAAATAATACTAGAAACTGTGGAAGAGCATCAAGAGGAGGGTCTAGAAGAGGTTGATGAAGAAAAGACTTCTGAAGAATATCCGCCCCCGCCTTCAGATTTTGCTGATGAATCTCAAAGAAAGGAAGATGAAGAAGACTTCTCCTTGGAGAAAACTTCATCTCCGGGGCAAGACACTGACGGGATAAGTCCAGAAGTTGTGAAGCCAAGCCCTGGTCCTGGTGGCCCACGATACCGCTCTCAAGAAGGGGTTGAAGAGGAACGAAGAGAAGGCGTAGAAGGTGAGCAGGATGATTCTATACCGCCCCCGCCCGGCAGCACGGTGCTAGAAGAAAAAATAGACGATTCAGCGATATCGGAAGAATTGGGTGAAGTACCTAAAGGAGAGCCGGTGGAAGAAAAAGAAGAAAGACTGGAAAAGAGAGAAGAGGAGCTCAGGGAGTTTAAAGAAAAATTAACCAAACAGTATGAAACGTTACATGATAAAATAAAAGAGATGCAGGAAAAGGATAAATATTTGGAAGAGAAAGAGCAGGAACTCGAAAAAGAGGATAAAAGGCTCCAAGAGAAGGAGAAATCTCTGTTAGATAAAGAAGTCGAATTGGAAGATAAAGAAGAGGAGATGGAGAGGAAACTGGAAGACCTCAAAGAAGCAAGAGAGAATATCGAGAAGAGAGGAAAAGATTTAGACGAAAAAGAGACAGAACTTAACGAGCTAAAAGAAGACCTCAAAGAGGAGGAAAAGAAGATAGTGAAAAAAAGGTCAGAGCTGGAAGAATTGGAGCAAGAGCTCCAGAGAACCGAAGAGGAGCTTGACGCTAGAGAGGCCGAGATATCTAAAAAGGAAGAAAGTTTAGAAGAAAAACAAATTTCTTTAGATCAACGTGAAAATGAACTTGACGAGAAAGCCGAGGAATTAAACAGCTTAGAAAGCGATCTAGATGGAAGAGAGAACTACGTTGAAAAGAAGTTGGATCAGATCAAAAAAGAAAGGGAAGAAGTTGAGAAGAAGCTCGATAAGGTAGAAGAAGAAAGAGAGAAAGTTGATAAGGATAAGGAAAAATTGGAAGAAGAAAGGGAAGAGATCGAAGAGACCGAAGAAGAACTTGAAAAGAAAAAGGAAAGATTCGCCGAGAGAAAAACCGAACTCGATGAGAGGGAAAGCAAATTGGATGAAAGAGCTGAAGAGATAGATAAATTAAGAAGCAATCTGAAGGAGAAAAGAGAGGAAGTATCTTCCCGCAGGGAGCAGTTGAAGCAGAGAAATAAGGAATTAAAAGAAAAAGAAGAGGAACTTGAGGAGAAAATAGAAAAAGCTAAAGAAAGAAATCAATCTCTTAAGAAGAAAGAGGAGAAATTGAATAAGAAAAGGGAGGAAATCGATAAAGAGAAGATAAAAGATCCTCTCCGAGTTCAGCACCTGATGGAAGACGGTTACTCGAAAGAAGATATATCAAACTTTACCGGGCTCTCGATGGAACAGGTAGAAGAATACATGGACGTGATAAGACAATTCCATCCCGAAAAGAGATGATGTTCAATTTTGGTAGAGGAGCGACATCACGCCGCGATAAACGCGGTGATTCACCCGATAGATTCGGCGGGCCGTTTTGATTGTTCAATCTTTCGTTAGATCATCCAAAAAACTCGAGCTTTTTTTTACCGCTGTTCTCTTCGTTCGCAAGGTCCTCGAAAAGATCGATCTTCATAGGCACCGCAAATTTAGTGAAAATACTGCTCACTATCGCCTCACCTTTATCCAGGCTGGCGATGTTCTTACTGTCCTTAGAAAGGTCTTGGGCCGCGCTCCCTATTATCGCGTCTCTCTCGCTCTTCATCTCGTTCCCGAGTATGATCTTCGTATTCATATTGGCTAGTATCTCTCTAGGTATCATACTGCAGAGTTGAGTGACAGCTATCAGACCGACCCTGAATTTCCTTCCCTCTCTAGCGATCTGATGAAAGACATTCCTCCCGGCTCTTTCACCTAGAACCCGGGGCGCCTCCTCTATGACTATGCCAGCGGTGGGCTTTTCCTCCAACTCTCCTTTTTCCTTATAACTTTTGTAATTTTTGAAGATACGATCCGTGATTATCCCAGCTATGAGAAGCTCTTTATTTTCCGGGATAGAACTCGTATCCAATATCACCTTTTTACTGTGCTCTATGGCTTTCGAGATGTCCTTCACCAAGCTTTCTGAACCTTTGTTCACGAAGATATTGCCTTTTGCTCTCACCTCTCCGTCTCTTACCGACAGGTCGAAGGTGAGTCTTAGCTTTCGTTTGAGAGCATCTAGGGTGGTCTCTCTTATGCCGTACTGGGAGGCTTCCTCCGGCTCTGAGGTCAGGAGCTCTTCCAGCCAGTCTTTGCCATGATGGCTGTAGTAAACGTAAAGCGCCTGATTTTGAGCCTCGGAAAGTTCCACCACTCCTCTCAGATTCCAGGGCCTCAATATCGACAGGTTTATACGCAGGTGATAGCCGCCGGAAGGAGGATCGGTCGAATAATAGTCTACCTTTTTTCCAGCCTTTGGATGGTCTTTAGCTCCCAGTTCGTTCCGGCCGTAATACTCGTCGTGGGGATCTATTATAAGAAGTCCGGCGTAGTCCTTCGGGATGAGGTTCCACAGCATCACCTTGACAAGATTGCTCTTCCCTCTACCGGTGGTCGCGGGTATCAAGATATGATGTGAGAGAGCTTCTTTACCATCTATATGGATAGGAACATCGAGCACCTGACTCCCGCTCCTGACTCTACCGAGGTAAAGGCTGTTTTCGGGTTCCTCTAAAAATTCAAAGTCTTCTTTATCGACCCTATCTAGATTTCCGAAGAACGAAGGCAGTATTTTCGGTATCCTAGGTTCTCCATCCTTTATCCTGACGAGAGGTTTCGCTTTAGCGTAGATGTAATTCCTGATCTCTTCTTCCATGAGAGCGGTTTCTTCATAACCTTCCAGCTCCATCCCGCTCATCCTTTCTATGTCGGTCTGCTCGAGGAGAGAGCCGTACTCGAGACCTACCACCTGTAATATCAGATCGTCTATCGCTAGAAGATCTCCTATCTCGACGGTTTTGCCGCTCTTCTGGCGTATCAACACCTCGCCGTACTCTCCTCCAACTATCTGGCCTATTGGCATCTTATCATCTCCTAACATCTTCTAGATCTCACTCAACCTGTCATGGGCATTGGATGAATTGACCTTATCTCTGAAAGTCTTGCTCATCCTGTTGTCCCCCATGTTCCTTAGATATTCGACCTCTTCATCGGTCACCCTAGCTTTCTTGTCCGCGTCCACCAGACCGTACGGATAACCCAAGAAGATAGGATCTTTGGCCTGGAAAGCGAGATGACCTAGTACTTCCTCGATCTCCTCCTCGCTTATAGACTCGAGACTCCCTCGATAGAACTCGGTGCGGAAAGCATAATCGGATGAAGGATGATACTTGACCACGAAGATCTCTCCCTTGTGGTCAGGATGTGAATTGTGTGCGATGGGGTGATAATACCACGTCTCCCGTTCTAAGCCCGCTTCCCGTGCGATGGATTGGACCGACGCGACCAGAGGGTAACCCGAGGTGGTTTTTAAAGAACTGGTCTTGGCTATCCCTGTCAGGATTATATCGTTTTCCTCCACTTTCTGGTAGGCTTTTTCGGCGAACCTTCTCTCCCTTTCGACCGTTGTTTGAAGAACGCCGTCTCTGACCAAGATATCGCCAGGATTTAGGAACTCACTTGCCATGTACTCTAGAGCTTTCCATTCGACGTATTTTCTTATAGTATGTCCAGAGGTCGCGGGGCTACCGTTCTCCAGCTCGTCCTCTTTCAATACATACGAATTTTTTTCCATAGGTAAAACTTCGTTCTGGGGTCTCAATTCGCTGCTGACCCGACCGTCTTCAAATCTCGAGACCAATATCGCGGTGAAGGGATCGAAGTTTTCCGTCCTCCTTTTACCTCTGAACAGGTTGAAGTATATCTTTAGTAGGTGGATGCTGTCAGTGGGAGATTCGTATATCCTGTTGTTACCGCCGTCTACACAGCAGATCATCCTTTCTTCTTTCCGCGCATCGTAGCGAGTCAAGTTCTCCCTAGACAGCGGAACAGGCTCATAATACTGATCCTGGTTGAACGATGGTTTTCCCCACTCGTCGGGAGTAGCGGAAAGGTCGTCCATGGCTTCATACAGGTCCTCGAGCATCTGGTCCGAGATATGAAAAGTTTTACTTAAAGGTTGACAAAGGAGAGGTGTATGAAACTTCGTCATCTGTAAAATCACAAGGTCTACCCGCTGTGAAAACAAATAATAAATCCTACCTAGTGTTATTGGGAACCTGATGAAAATAAGGTGAGATAAGATGGAAGTCAATATCACATATATCTACCACAGCTGTTTTTCAATCCAGTTACAAGACAAAGTATTTCTTTTCGATTATCCCGGTGCAGAGGTTGGAGCGAACGCTGAAAAAAAGCTCAGATCTCAGATTAGGGGAAGAGACCTGTTCGTCTTTGTTTCTCACGCCCACGGCGACCATTTTTCTCCCGAAGTCACAGATTTTTCTTCGGGAGCAGAAAGCGCCCGTTTCATACTTTCAAAGGACGTGCCTTCTCGTCGGTTTTCACTCCAATCAGACTACAAAGTGAGAGAGGTCAAGCCGGGGAGATCATATTCTATCGATGACGTGGTCGTAAAAACTTTCGAAAGCAACGACGCAGGAGTGGCTTTTTTATTGAGAACGGAAGGCGCCACGATCTACTACGGAGGAGATCTAGCTAAATGGAACTGGCCCGAATGGAGCGAGAGAAAGAGAGAAGAGCACGTTAAGGTCTTCGACGAAGTGGTGAGATCCTTGAAAGATGAAGATATCGACATCGCATTTTCCAACATGGATGAAAGGCTTCCGAGCTGGGCCGGACCGGTGGAGTTCATGGAGAAAGTCAAGCCCGCTTATTTCGTTCCGATGCACACCTTTGGCTCAGAGGAGTGGATAGATGATCTTGTAGAGAAAGGATGGGGGTCCGATACGGAACTATTTCATTATTCAAGCCCGGGTGACGAGGTCAGCTGGAATATCTGAATAACGAACTAGAACTATGAACGGGATCTCCTGTACATCTTCTTCATCTCTTTCAGGTCGTACTTTATCGGGGCATCGCTGATGACTTCATAGATGTGTTTTAAAGATATGACGTCATCTTTAGCATACTCTTTCAATGCTCCCCAATCAGGTTCCTCTCCTCTTCCGGTCATGTAATCCGAGTATTTCTGTGCAACTTCTTCCCCGCTGAGTTCCAAACTATCTCCGCCTCTTTCATACCCCAAGCATTCTGCCACATCTTCCAGCTTTGAAGTCCTGCATGACATCACAGCGTGACTTTTCACCCATCTCATCAGATCTACTTTATCCGTTTGATGCCAATTATCTAAAAATTTCCGCCCGTACTTTTCGAAAAAATCTTCTAAAACCTTGAAATCGAAGCCCGACCCGTACCAAGCCAATAAGGCGGTATCCGAACTGCGATTCTTTTCCAGATAACTGCCGAATTTTTTTACAATCCTGTCTTTTTTCTTTGGCTCTTTTTCTAGGAACGAGAGATATTCACCTTTACTATCATCATATAGTCCGATATGCCAGATCACCGAAGGACGAAGCGAATCCGTCTCTATGTCGAGGTATATCTTGTGTTTATCCTCCAGTTCGTTATCCTGTATCCTGTAAACACTCTTTTCCTCAATGGCTTCCGCAGCACAGACCCACTTGGTACACCTGTAAGGACCTACGCCGTCGTAGTTCATCAGTTCTTTTGGATCGCATTCTTTGAGCGCTCTTCTATCTTCTATACCCTGGTTACTCAACAGGGCAGAAAATTTCTTTCCCAGATCGGGGATCGCTAAAAGACCGACCCTATCGGCGGGAAAAGGTTTAACTCTTAACCCCTCCCCGCTGGACAGGAATGCTATCTTCACGCCCTCTCTGTCAAAACAAGGTCCAAGGCCGCGTATAAATTTGTTCCCATGGACCTGTTTCTTCCCGGCTTCTATCTCCGTAGAAAAGAGATGGTAGTTCTCCAACTTCTTCGAGAGTCTGTCAATGATAGAAGTGTTCTTCAGCCGGTAATCAAAACTCGATCGGTCCATCTCCTCTTTTATCAGGTCCGTCACAACCATGATGTTTTTCTCTGCAACAGTATCTTCTCGGTCCAACAGCTCGTCTACAGCCTCTTCGTTCCTGATTATAACAAGAAATTCGTCCTTCAAATTCCTGATCTTATAATCCCGAATCTCTTCTAGGAATATAGTTTCGTAGGAAGTGGCCTTGTCTAACAGTTTCCGCCTCCCCTTTTTGAAACCCGAGGCGATGGTGAGATCCGAACTGAAATATCTGTCTAAGTCTCTTATCTCCTTTTCAGTATGATTGCCTACGGCTTTTTCGGGAAGGTGGAGGACACGCATCGTTTTTCCATCGAACACCTAGCTTAAAAGCCTTACCGATTTGGTCGAAAAAAGGCAAATGTAAAATACCACTCCGCCCGAATAGTCTTACGATGAAGTTCTGCGTAGAATCCTACGGCTGCACCATGAATCAAGGAGAAACGGAGATGCTGGCCGAATCTTTGGAAGAGAAAGGACACGAGAGAGTAAATTCTGTCGAAGAAGCCGATAAGGCCCTGATAGGGACCTGCGTTGTGATCAGGAAAACGGAAGAACGTATGAAGCGTAGGATCGAGGAACTCCAGGAGGAGGTCTCAGAAGTGATGGTCTCAGGATGCCTCGCCTCGATCGAAAGCAGGGAGGATATCGGAGGAAAAATACCCTCTCTTACGTCCGGGTCCAGATGTGAGTTAGAGCTCATATCACCAGATGAAGTCCAGATATCGGCGGTTAAAGCGGGTCAAGGAAGGGGCATCATCGGCACGATACCCATCGCTTCCGGGTGTTATGGGAACTGTGCCTACTGCATAACGAAGCTCGCAAGAGGAGGACTGAAGAGCAGACCGCCCGGGAAGATAAAAAAGAGGTTCAAGGAACTCCTCTCTTCTTCGACCGAGGAGATCAGGTTGACCTGCCAGGACACCGCTCTCTATGGAAGGGACATTTCAACCGACATCAACGAGCTACTTCATGAACTTTTGAAGATCGGAGGGGACTACCGCATAAGGGTAGGGATGATGAACGTTAACACTCTAAAGGAGATAAAAGATGATTTCATAGAGATGATAGGTGAAGAGAGAATCTACACTTTCCTGCACCTGCCTCTCCAGTCCGGATCTAACGCCGTACTAAAAAGGATGAACAGGAAGTACACTGCGGAAGAATGGATGGAGATAACGGAAGAATTCAGAGAAAAATTTCCCGATCTTACGCTCTCCACCGACGTTATCGTCGGTTTCCCTAGAGAAGAAAGAGAGGACTTCGAAAAGACTAAAGAGATGGTGAAGCGGGCGAGGCCGGACATAGTGAACGTGACGAGATTCAGTCCGAGAAGAGGAACAAAAGCTGCTGAGATGGATGAAAAGGTGCATTCGAGGGAAAAGAAAAGGCGGTCTAAGGAGATGACCGATTTAAGATTCGAGATCAGCAGGAAGATAAATGAAGGATACGTGGGAAGAACAACTCAGGCGCTTGTACTAGAAGAGGGAAAAGGTGATTCACTGAAGGCCAGGATGGATAACTACAAGGTAGTGGTGTTGAAAGAGGAAGATAAAGAGCTGATAGGAGAACAGATAGAAGTGAAGATAAAGAGAGCGGAAGACGTGTATCTTTTGGGGGAGAGAGTATAACTCGAGTTATTTTCCGGTAAATAGCTTTTTAAAGGTAGAAACCCCCGTTCATTCGGAGGACTTCGCCCGTGATGTACGAAGCATCTTCTGAGGCTAAAAATGCAACGGTCCGTGCGACCTCTTTAGGGGTTCCAAAGCGTGACATGGGGATCTGTTTTTTGATCTTGTCTTTCACTTTGTCCGGCATGTTCAGTACCATCTGCGTGCCTATAAAACCGGGAGCCACCGCATTCACCGTCACGTCATCTCTGACCATTTCTCGTGCTAGAGCCTTTGTAAAACCGATGATACCCGCTTTAGAAGATGCATAATTCACCTGGCCTATGTTCCCTCTTTCTCCGACCACCGATGAGATACTGATTACGCGGCCCTGGTCCGAATCTTGCAGGTGATCTAAAAAGGTATGCGTACAGTTGAAAACGCTGTCGAGATTTACTGATAAAACTTTCTCCCAATCATCCTTCTCCATCTTAGAGAATAAGTTGTCCCTGTTTATCCCCGCATTATTTACCAGTATATCTATCCTACCAAAATGTTCTTCCACCTGGGCTTTAGCACGTTTTACATCTTCGATATCAGAAACATCGGCCTCAACCATCCAAGCTTCTCTGCCAAGGTGGCTTTCGATATATTGGGCCACATTGTTGGCCTTTTCTTTTTGTGAACTCAGATCGTTTATGACTATATCTGCGCCTTCTTTTGCCAACTCTAGAGCGATCCTCCTGCCTATACCCTGCGCGCAGCCGGTGACCATCGCGCTTAAACCTTCTAATCTCCTGCAGGTGGTATCTAAACCCTTGATCTCGTCATCGATGCTTTCATCTTCAGCCATATTTGAAACACCATTTTAGAGGTAATAACCTCCGTTTACCTCTAGAACTGTTCCAGTCATATAAGATGCTTTTGCAGAGGCCAAGAAGGCCACGGCTTCAGCCACTTCTATCGGTTCACCGAATCGGCTCATCGGGATCTGACTTTTGAGCTTCTCCTGCACCTTCTCTGGGATGTTTTTTACCATCTGCGTAGCTATGAAACCGGGAGCCACCGCATTCACAGTAACGTCATCTCTAACGAGTTCTTGAGCTAATGCCTTCGTAAAACCTATTATACCTGCTTTTGAAGAAGCATAATTCACCTGACCCTTATTTCCCTTCTGTCCCACAACGGAAGAGATGTTTATTATCCTGCCCTGTTCCGACTCTCGTAAGTCGTCAAGAAAAACTTTACTGCAGTTGAAAACACCGTTGAGATTTACTGATAAAACGTCGTCCCACTCTTCCTTTTTCATCTTAGCGAAAAATTTATCTCTGTTTATACCAGCGTTGTTCACTAGGATATCGATCTCTCCGAAGTTCTCCTGTAGATGGTCCTTCATCTGTTTTACTTCCTCATAATCACTAATGTCTGCTGGATAGACCCAACTGTCTTCACCTTCCAGTTCAACATTTGTAGCGGTTTCGCTGGCCTTTTCATGACTAGTATTATAATTCACCACTACGTCGACACCGTAATCCGCGAGCGTAAAAGCTATCTGTTCGCCGATACCTCTAGAAGCGCCGGTGACTAACGCTTTTTTACCTTCTAGGTCGTGGGGTTTAACTTCATTTTTGTTTGTTTCACCCATATTCCGTTCACCCCTTTTATCTTCGTATCCTATCCTTCCACTTTTCGATCCTCTTTTCGGAGAGACCTGCTTTTTCCGACAGTTTTTCTGTATCCGCCTCTGCAAGATCCCTGACACTCTTGATAGAAGCTTCTTTAAGCTTATCCGCTGATTTTTCTCCGACGCCTTTGATGGATGTCAGCGGTTCTTCATCCCTTTCTTTGATCCAATCCGCTACATTTCCCCAAAGGTCAGGATGTACTTTAGAACTGACCGACAGGCCGATATGTCCTACCGACGCTTTCATGATCTCTGTATCATCGCTCTCTATAGCCTCGGTGAAGCTTTCGCTACTCTCGGGCGGGACCAGTGTATCGTATTCTCCCATCAAGAGAAGGACGGGCATCTCTATGTTTTTTAGATCCACTTTCTCCCCGCCGACCCTGAGTTCGTTATTCACCAATTTGTTCTCCTGATAAAGGTCCCTTACGAACTTGGAGAAAGTTTTACCCGGGACGTCTTTGCCGTCGTGTATCCATTGTTCCATCCTGAAGAACATCTCGACGAATTCTTCGTCTTCTACATTGTCTACCAGATTTAGAAGCTTACCTAAAGTATTGTTAACTGGCGATAAAAACAGATAAGCTCCGTCGAGGAATTCAGCAGGACAGTTTCCGAAAGCTTCCGTCACCTTTTCAGGGTCGAAGAAATCGGGATCGGCCCATTTTTTGAGATTTCCAGTATCTTCTTCAAAGTCGAGCCCAGCGGCCATGAGTGTCAGCGTACGAACTTTTTCCGGATGAAGAGCGGTGTACATGGCGGACATGGTGCCTCCCATGCAGTATCCCAACAAATTGATCGAATCTTCCCCTCGGATATCTCTAACTTTATCCACGCAGACATCTATAAAATAATTCACGTAATCGTCTAATGTTTCAAATTGATGGCGTTGGTCCGGCTTTCTCCAGTCTATCATGTAAACATCTAGACCGGAATCCAACAAAGTTTCGACCACCGATCTGCCCGGCTGTAGGTCCAAGATATACTCTTCGTTGATCAAAGCGTACACCAGCAGGACCGGGGGTCTATCTTCGACGTCACCTTCACTTTTGTAATGCAGTAGTCTAGCTATGTCTCTCTCCCATATCACCTCGGAAGGGGTTTGACCCACTTCAACTTCAGGGGTCGATCGCAAGAGCTTTGCCGCCTTGTTTAGATCGAAACCTTGTTCAATAAGATCTTTCATAAAATCGTTTTGAGCATTCATCAGTGTTGAAAAATCTTCCCTAAACTCATCTGGAGTGTCTGGCATATAAACACCCTATCATTCTTCTATCGGTAACTCGTCCAATCTTCTCTCGACTTCCCTGATTCGTGAGGTCAACTCGTGTATCGACTCGTATATCTTCAGCATGTCATCTCTAGTGGGGAGGTTCATCGACTCGAGATAGGTGCTCATCAATTCCTGCTGCGTTATCTTAGTGTCGAGTACATTATCTATGTAGGAGCCCTGCAGTTGGGCATAGGGCTCGGAACTGATAAGGTCCTGCATCGCTTCTGATGCTGACTTGATCATCTCCCTCTGGCTCTTCTTGAATAGATCCTCTGTTTTCCCTTCTTGGAGACTATCCTGCCAGATCTCGAAAAGGTTGGGAGTGGACTCCATCCAATTTTCTTGGAACATCTTGAATGCTTCCGGTACTTCTTCTTCATTGGCCATCTGGGACCATGCGTCTATCCACAGATCGTACAGGTTCTCCTGCTCTTTTCGCTGTTTTTCCATGGTCAAGTTTATCGCCTTTGTCAACACGTTCCGAATATTGTCCATATAGTCAGAATATATATCTTGAAATCCGGGTGGCAGATCTCCTTCTGTGTTCTCTTCGACCATCTCTCTGAAGTTCCGGGAAATTTTGACCCAATTATTGAACATCTCGGTCATAGAGGCATAGGACTCTAAGCTGTCGATGTTTTCCTGTTGTTCCAATATCTTATCCGTGTATTCACTCCACTGGCCGTACATCTCTTCATGGATATCCGCGTTCTGCTTCTCTAGATCTTCCATGTATTCTTCCATCTCTTCATAAAAGTCTTCCCAGATAGTCACTAATCGCTTTCTCAACTCATCATAAGATGCATCTTCTTCCATTTATTGAACCTCCTATAAATAAAAAGTGAGAGGAAAATTTTTATTTTTCCTCCATCTTCTTTTCGAGTTCTTCTATCTTCTCTTTCAGTTCTTCAATCTCACCCTCGTATTCTCTCAACCTTTGCTGTGGCACCCAAGGGAACAGCGGCATGATCGAGCCCTTTCCAAAGTAGGGCTCAAGTGAAGAAAGGTAATTTTCTTCTATCTCATCCCTGTAGTCTTCCACCGTATCCTGCATCCTATTCACGCTGTTGAGCCAATCTTCCATGAACTCCTCATATCGTTCGTTGCTGGTCTCTACATTTTCTTTCATCTTCTCATTCAAATCTTCTCTAAGGTCATCAAGTAGTTCCCGCAATTCCCTCATCGATTCGCTGCTTTCTTCTATATTTCTAGTAGCTATGTGCAGAGCTGTCTGATGAAAATCCGCTATCGCTTCGACAACGTCATCAGGGTTTGGCCCTGTCCCTGCTTTGACTCCTTGGAAAAAACTGTCGGAGATCTTAGTCCATCTCGAGTACAGCTCTTCAGCGTCTTTCTGGCTGGACTCAACGAGTCCTTTTAGATTGTCTCGTATCTCTTCATTGTATCCTCTGAATTTTTCGGAAAATTCCTCGTCGATGTTTTCCTCGACCATCTCCTCGGAGATGTCAGAAAAGTCTGCCCAGATATCATTCAGTCTCTCGTACTGCTGGTTGTTTTGTTCGATCAATTTCCTCATATCTTTTCCAAAAGCCGCGGATCGGTTCATCACTCCATTGAAATTTTTCATGACTCTCTCCTGTTGTTCCAGCATATTGGTGAATCCACTTAGATCCATATCTGAGAGGTACTTCATGGATTCAAATATGTCCTTTCTGTCCTTTCTATCTTTCATGTTTTCAATCCTCCTCTATCTGCTCTTCCAACTCTTTTACTCTTTTCTTCAAATCCTTCACCTCTTTTTCTTTTCGAGTGCTATAGGCGGAAAGCCCGGGCATGTTGAACAGATTTTCATATCCTCTGTTCACAGTTTCTAAGTAGCCCTCTAAGATGTTAGAATAGTTCTCTTCCATCTCTTCCGCCATCTCGAATGCTACCTCGGTCAAGCCGGTGCTCTGTTCCTCTATCTGGTCCCAGAATGTTTCATAGGTCTCCTTGTACTCCTGATAACCTTCTTGGCTGTATTCCTTTATCTGGTCAAAACTTGAATTCCACTGTTCATATAGTCCCTCGACCTGAGTCTCTTGCTCTTCCTGCAGTTCCTCCAAGAGATCTTCTATTTTCTGGGAGAATTTATCCCATGTTCCGATGAATTCGTCGTAGCCCATCTCGTAGTCCTCTATCGCATCTTTCATCTCCCTTCTCAAGTCCTCTGAAAAATCGGACCATAGGCCGAAGAGTTTACCGAAGTCTCTCACGTCCGATCCTTCAGTGAAGGACTCTTCCGCTCGCTCTCTATATCTCTCTGTTATCTTGTTTAGACTCTCCTGTCTTCTTCTCGTCTCTTTGCCGAGCTTTGTCAGTCTAGCCGCCATCTTGTTATAGAAATTTCTCCAGATGACCGATAGTTCTTTTGTTTTCTCAGCGGGTAGCTCCGAACTCTCCCTCAGTTCTTCTATCTGTTCCTGAAATTCAGAAGCTCTGTCCATCCATTCTTTCTCCACGTTCTCCCAGTAATCTAGTTGATCGTTCGTGATTTTTTCCAAGTTGCCCTCAGCACTTTTGACCCCCTCCATCCATAATTCATTTATCTTTTTAGGGCCGGTTATAGCCGGTTCAGAGAGAATCTCCGAGAAGGGGCTTAAGAAATCCATCTCACTCAGTCTAGGTCCTAGCGGTCTCGGTTCTTCTAATTTATCTGGCTCCATGGGTTCCTTCTCTTCGTCTTTCTCTTCGAGCAGCTTTTCCTTTTCCTTTACGATATCCTCATATATCTCCGGTTTCACGAGCTTTTCGGCGATCTCATCTTTGGTCGAGCTTTTCTTCACTTCGAGGCCGTTTCGCTCCGCGATCGTCATCATCTCGTCTTTCAGTAGAGCATTGGTCACCTTGTTTTTACGTTTTTCTGGATCATCGCATTCCTTACATACGCTAACATATTTCTCGATAGGTTCTTCTCTTTCGTTCATATTGATCTCCCTCGCTAGAGGTTTGTAGTTACGCAATTAAACCACCAAAGTTGAGGTTTATAAACCTTTTTATATATAAGCTTGTATTATCATACAATCGTTGTATACTGGTACAACTGCTCAGTTGAACGAAGGAAGTGAAAATCGGTTGATAAATAACGATAACTTTTAAAAACAAGCTGAACTCTCCACGACTGGAGAGCTGACCGGCCCCTAGATCTCCCTCGCTAGAGGTCTCTTGTTTTGGGTCGGTCAGTACCCTCCCTCCCTCAAATCACTTCTTCCTTCCTGAGTTCCTCTATCTCTTTTTCCGTGTAACCCGCTTCTCTCAAAATCTCATCTGTATCTTCGCCCTTCCTAGGCGGTGGGCTCTTGAATTCGTCTATCTTTTTATCAGATTTTGCGGGAAAGCCGATCTGATCGATATTATTTCCGTCGAAGTCCAATGAGCCGAGCAGCTCTCTTTCTTGAACAGGAAGACTCTGGAAGACCTCTTTTAAGTCTTTTACCGGGGAGAGCATCACATTGTTTTTTTCCGCTAACCTCTTCCACTCTTCGAATTCTCTGCTTTTGAACTCTTCCTCGATGATCCTTTTAACCTCTTCTTTTTCAGAGAACTGCTTGTCCTTCAATTCCTCCCTACCTATCAGCTCACAGAAGTTCTCCCAATAATCCTTTTCATAAGCCGCTAGACTCACATACCTTCCATCTTTGGTCTCATAGATATCGTAGAATGGATAAGCCCCTGTGAGCTCAGTTTCTCCCGATTTTGGAGTCTCACCTTTAAGCAAAGGCTTCCAAGCTATCCCAGTCGAGAGCGAAATCAAGCAGTCCAAAATGGAGATATCGATGAACTCGCCTCCTGAGTCATTCAGCTCTCTATCTAGAAGGGCGCTGATAATAGAAAAGGCGGAGAAGAGCCCGGCGGTCATCACTGAAATAGGGAACCCAGGGATCGCCGGTTTGCCGTTCTTCGAGCGGGTTAGGTCTATCAAGCCGGCCTCTGAGGCATAATTGAGATCGTGCCCGCCTTTATCTTTCAAAGCGCCCGTTTGTCCGTAACCAGAGAGGGAACAGTAGATTATATCAGGGTTCACCTCTTTTACAGCGTCGTAATCAACGCCGAGTTTTTTAACCACTCCGGGACGGAACTGCTCGAATATAACGTCCGCATCTTTCGCGAGATGGAGGAAGATCTCCTTCCCCCTTTCTTTTTTCAGATCTATCTCGATCGATCTTTTGTTCCTGTTCAGCATCAGAAAAGGTGCGCCCTCTCCATTTATTAGTGGCTCCATTTTGCGAGCGTAATCGCCTTTTTCGGGGTCCTCTATCTTGATGACTTCCGCTCCAAGATCAGCCATGAGCATCGTAGCGTAGGGTCCAGGTAGAAGCCTCGTCATGTCCAAGATCTTCACACTGCTTAGATCCATCTTGTCACCATCCTAGATTTTACTCCTATTACTCAAAACCATGGTCCACCGAAGAAGATGATCAACAGCACCACGAGCCCATATATTATGATACCTCCTCCTAGGCCCACCATCGCTAGGGTGTTGTCACCTTTCTTCAGCCCCATGTACCCGGAAACTATAGCAAGGAAGTTCAATATCAAGAACGCCGGAAAGAAAGAGGTGAAAACGAAGAGCCCGAGTATGAATAATAATAAGGAGGCGATGCCCTCCTTCGTGTAGACCCTTTCTTTGCCCTCCTCCCTCTTCTCCGTCAGGTAGCCGACACCGCCCTGGAGCGCGATGAACCCGCCTAGAAAGACGAGGATGATCGATATGATGTTGACGAGTCCGCTCTCTAGTACGCCCGTGAAGATCGAGATCGAAAACAATATGCCCCCTATAACGAATATGAGCAGGCCGATCAGCCCCATCTTTTGGTAGGATTCCGTCCACTGACCGTATCGATCGCTCTTTTCCAAGAGCGACCTTTGTTTTGTTTCTTTTTCTTCTATTTCTTCCTCTTCCAGTAATTTTTCTTCATCCCAATCGAACTCTATATCTTCTATCTCCTCCTCTTCTTTGCCCGAACTTGAAACTTGAACCATACCTTTTTCTGTTCTTCTGAACGCCATTCCAAACACTATACCGCCGGCTACCGCGACCATGATCCCGGTTAGAAGCATGTACCAACCGATAAGCTGTTCAACGGCATAATGTGAATGAGCCCCAACAGGGATCCCATCAGCTGTAAATACCTGTTGATCAGCGGTTACGGCCGAAACGAAACCTGAAATAACCAGAAGTAGACCGACCAAAAGAGCCATGAGACTGATCCATAACAGCTTGGGAGACACATCTTCCTCGTCCGACTTCTGGAGGTGCCACCAACCCATGGCTCCCCCTCCTGCTGTGATGAATCCACCTATTAAAAGTATACTGAACCCCAGCCGATGTAAGGTGCCTGGAACCTCGTAAGTGTACTGCTCACCCGTTATAGGTTCTTCGCCTTCCTGTGTTCTTGCAGTGCCCTGATAGGTGACGAGCAAACCCGCTACCACCACTATCATACCGATGATGAGGATATAGGGTGCATACTTCCCGCACAGGTCTTCTAAGCTCCCCATATTTATTGAACATCAGTTAGATATAAAAAGCTTCGGAGATTAGAAGTTAGTCACCGAAAAGAGCAATAAGTTACTTATAACAGGTGTAGAATAAATTGAAGAACCCGGAACATTCAACAAGTCTAGAGTAGAGAAAGGAGGTATTTAGTTCTTGACAGCAGAAGGTCCAATGAGTGACGGATCAGAGTCTTACCTTAAAAAACTCAAAAAGAAGCTCCAAGAGAGAGAGGAAGAGCTTGAAGAGGAAGAAACCCGCTTGAAGAAGTGGGGCGCTACCCTTAGAAATAGAGAGTCTGAAGTGAAAGAAAGGGAGAACGAACTTGAAAAATTGGAAGAAGAACTGGCAGAAAGGAAGAAAAGATTAGATGAGAGGGAAGAAGAAATTGAGAACGAACGCTCTAGGGTGGAAGAAAGGAAAGATCATCTAGATCAAAGAAAAAAAGATCTCAATGATAGGAAGAAAGAATTAGATGATAGAGAGGAGGTTTTGAAGGAAGAGGAAGAGCAGATAGAAGAAGATTGGGAGGATATCGAAGACAATAAAGCTGAACTGGAAAAACGTGAAAGAGAATTGGATGAAAGAGAAGGACCGCTAAAAGCACTAGACAAAGAACTGCAGGAAAAAGAAGAGGCTCTCAAAGAGGAACGCGAAGAACTGGATAAAAAGGAATCGGAGCTTTTAGAAAAAGAAAAGCAGTTGGACGAAGAAAGAGAAGAACTCAATCAAGAGA
>JAZKSH010000005.1:0-40522 GCA_036626195.1 Thermoplasmatota archaeon
ACCGGTTGTCCCTATAGGTGTGATATATTTCTAATTTTTGGATTCTTAACGAAGAGGAAAAGTCAGCATTGGCTGTAACCGCAGTTGGGACACGTTCTGCATCCTTCTGTTAGGGTGAGCATCGAGCCGCATTCGGGACAGGCGGGGTTCATACCCTTCGAGACCATCTCTTTTACCGCAGAATCGAGTTCTTCTCCGTCCGTCGGGAGTTGGGCCTGTTCCGTTATCTTTCTTCCCTCTTTATGCCACTTCAACGCCTTCGCCATCGCGTCGGGTATTGATAAGATCTTCTCACCCTGCTCGAAAGCGATCTCAGGCGATCTGATCCCCTCCAGCTGTTCGATTATCTCATCTATCGGTATGCCCGACCGTAAGCACAGAGATATCAATCTAGCGAGAGATTCGGTGAATGATTGTGTGAAACCTCCGGCTCTCCCGATCTGGGAAAAGACCTCAAACATTCCGTGTTCATCCTCATTTATTGTAACGTATAATCCTCCATAGCCAGTCTTTATCTTTCTAGTGGTGCCTTCTATGGTGGTCGGTCTCTTTCTAGGCCTTTTTTCTACTTCCCCTCCCTCCTCTTCTTCCTCTTTCTCTCCTTCGACTTCCATCACCTGTTCCTGGCGTGAACCGGACCTATAAACGGTCACGCCTTTGCACTTCAACTGGTAAGCTAGATCGTACACTTCTTTGATATCCTCTTTAGCGGCTTCGTTGGGGAAATTCACAGTCTTGGATATGGCGTTGTCAACATGTTCTTGAAAGGCCGCCTGCATCCTGATATGCCATTCCGGGGTTATCTCTAAAGCCGTCTTAAATATCTCCTTCATATCTTCCGGTACTTCGTCTATACTGGACAGGGAACCGGTTTCGGCTATCTCTTCCATCAGTTCTTGGCTATAGATGCCGCGTTCACGTGCCATCTCCTCGAATACGGCATCTGGCATAACCAGGGACTCCCCATCCAATACGTTCTTAACGTAGGAAACGGCAAAGATCGGTTCTATCCCTCCGCTGGCATCCGCGATCATGCTGGTTGTCCCGGTTGGAGCTATGGTAGTGGTGGTCGCGTTCCTCATCCGTTCTTCGTAATCGGATTCATCCCAATTCGGGAACTCTCCGCGCTTCTCCGCTATTCTCTTACTGACATCTTTACTTTTCTGTTGAATGAACCTCATCACTTCCTCGGCTTTATCGATAGCCTCTTCGCTGTCGTAAGGTATACCCAACCTCATCAACATATGATGCCACCCCATGACCCCTAAACCTATCTTCCTGTTCTCCTTCACCCTTTTCGTTATCGCGTCGTCTTCACCGTCGTAACCCTTGACGTCGGGAAAGTCGGAAGCGTCTATCACGTTATCTAAAAAGCGGACCGCCGTGTCAGCGAGTTCTTCCAGTTTATCCCAGTCCACTTCGCCGTCCGTAACACACTGCGAGAGGTTGATGTGACCGAGGTTGCAGGCTTCGAAATCTTCTAATGGTTGCTCGCCACAGGGGTTAGTCGCGTCGATATAATGTTCCGGATATTTCTCCACATCGAAAGGGTTGTCCTCATTTATCCGGTCCAAAAACAGTATGCCCGGTTCTCCGTTCTTCCATGCCTGTTTCACTATCTTGTCGTAGATCCGTCCGGCGTCGAGGTGTCCTTCTATTTCCTTATTCCGGGGGTTGATAAGAGGATATTCTTCTCCTTTATCAACGGCCTCCATGAATTCTTCAGTCAAAGCAACCGAGATGTTGAAATTTTCAAGTTCTCCTTCCTCGTCTTTCGCCTCTATGAATTCCTCTATATCGGGATGCTGAACGGATAAAACGGCCATCTGGGCGCCCCTTCTTCTTCCGCCCTGTTTGATGGTGTTGCACATCTCGTCGTAAACCCTCATGAAAGAGATCGGACCGCTGGCCACGCCTCCTGTAGACTTCACCGTGTCACCTTTTGGTCTCAGTCTAGAAAAGGTGTAACCTACACCCCCACCGGATTGGAATATCTTCGCGGCGTTCTTCACCTGTTGAAAAATACTATCCATATCATCCAGAGGAGAAAGGACGAAACAGGCGCTCAGCTGACCCAATTCCAGACCCGCGTTCATCAGCGTCGGGGAATTAGGGATGAAATCTAAATTAGCTAGAGCTTTATAAAATTCCTCCTTCTCCTCTTCGACGGTCCTGTCATCGTCATAATCTTCATTCACCTCAGCGACGGCTTCGGCCACTCTCTCGAAGGCTTTCTCCGGCGTCTCGACGACATTTCCATCCTCGTCCCTTTTAAGGTACCTTTCCTCCAAAATCTTCTCGGCATTTTTGGTCAACTCAGTGTTGCTCATGTTAGTAAACCTCGACGGATTTGCGTATAGGAGAACCAATTTATGTATATTCCGATATAGGGACTATCATAATAATCCATATATTGACAAGAATCGTTAAAAAAGGAATAGAAAGTCGAATAAAGTTCAAGGATATCTGAAATAGGCTAACTTCTAAATACGAGTTCCTAAGCTGTTATTACAAGGTGATACCATCGGCGGGAAACAAGCCGTTATCGTGATAGATATGATAAACGATTTCGTGACAGGTAAACTCGGCAGCGAGCACGCCGAAGCCATTGTTCCAGATCTGAGAAATTTTCTGAAAAGAGCGAAAGAAGAAGAGGTCCCGAGGATATTTGCTCAGGACAGCCATGAAGAGGAAGATCCCGAGCTCTCTCACTGGGGTCCCCACGCCATGAAAGGGGGAGAGGGCTCCGAAACCATACCCGAACTGGATGGTTTGCCTAATCGAAAGTTAACCAAAAGGTTCTATGATTCTTTTTACAAGACGGACCTCAAGAAAGTGCTCCAAAAAAATGAGATAGAAGAGGTGATCTTAACGGGTGTGACGACCAACATATGCGTTCAAAATACCGCTGCGGGAGCCTTTTACAGGGGTTTCGATATCTCCGTTTTAAAGGACTGTACCGCCGCTCCTTCAAAGGAAAAACATGAAGAGGCCCTAGATTACATGGAGTCGATATTCGGCGCGAACATATTGTCCAGTGAGGAAATGATAGAAAGATGGTAGAAAAGGAAAGGGTTTTTCTTTAGGATCACTCTATTCTGGCCTATCTGGTTCTATCTGGTCCTCTTCAGCTCCTTCGCTCTCTTCAGGACCTTCCCATCCATGGGCCTTCTCCGCCGGTGATTCCTCTTCAGTTTCCCTCGGCGTTGGTCCTCGGCCTTTTTCTTCTTCTTTTTCTACTTCCTCTTTCTCTCTTTTGCTCTGGAATATACCAGAGAAGCCCGACCCTAATTTGCCCTCGGATACCATGTAGAATCCTATTCCTAGGATTATCAGCAACAGAACGATCCCGATCAGCCCGAGCAGTGAGAGATTTCCGATCACGCTTAGGCTCAAAGCGGAGGGGTTTTCATCCACCTCTATAGGTTCCAAGTTATAGTTCTCGGGTTCCTCCTCAACCCAGGTCTGTAGGTAGTAAGTACCGTCAGAGACCTCGGGGACTTCGATGGTGAAAGTGCCCTCTGCACTATCTCTCTGTATACTGCCTGTCTCGAGGGTCTCTTGGAACGCATAGTTCAAAGTTATCTTTTCAGGCAATTTCGCATCGCCGATAGCTCTCAATTTATATCGCACCTTTATCTCTTCACCGGGTTCGTAAACTCCCGTTGTATATCTCGAAGGTGTCTCTATGCTTATCTCCAGTTGATATCTCGACGCTTTACGAAGGTTCAGCGATTCTGTGACCAATATACCGTCGGTGGAGACCACTTCCAACTTCACTTCATAGAAGGAAGCCGGTACTTCGGGCACTTCAAAGGTGAATTCGCCTTCTTCTGGCTCGGCCATCTCGATTATATCACCGTGGTTATCCAATATCTTGTACATCTCCGAGCTGGTGGCTTCGACACCTATGACTTCATAGTCGAAGTTGATAGTGTCTCCTCCCTCGTATTCTGTCTTGTCTGCGTTCAAAAGAAGATCGAGCTCGAAAACGGGGATTTCCATACGTGAAGAACCTGTGGTCTCTTGGTCCAACTTGGCATCCACTCTGATATAGAGATTCTCATCCTGATTGAAGTTTTCGGGAACCTCGAACACTATGGTCCCTGCGCTGGCGTATCCTTTCTCATACACTTTCTCTATCGACAATGGATTCTCTCCCTTGAACACTTGATACCTAACGTTGGCGTTCATAACTTCTCCCTGCTTGGTGACGGTGTAATTCACCTCGACCTGTTCGCCGGGTGCATAACTGTGCTTATCTCTGTTCAAAATGACATCTAACCTTTTGATCTCCTCTTTTATCAGGATCTCTTGTTCCGGTTCCGCATAAGCCACCATATCGTTCTTCTCCGCCGTGACGTTCACATGGTATGATCCTGCGTCGATGTTAGTGGAAAGATGTATCGGGATAACCGCTCTTCCACTGTCATCTGTCCTGGCCTCTGTCTCGTACCCTCCAAATTCCTCACCCTCGTGTTTGAGCATCACCGTTACTTTTGCATCTTCCACTTTCGATTCGAAGACGGTCGTTTCAGCCCTCACATACATGATCTGTCCCGGTAAATATTCGGTTTTGTCGGTCTCTAAAGTCACTTCCAGTTCCCCTACGCCTACCTCAGTTCTCCAATAGGTCGTGTGGTCTTGGTCGGTTCCGTTCGCCCATAACTCTATAACCAGGCCACTGTTAGCTAATATGTCATCCGGTACCTCGAATTCAAAATAACCATCATAGGGAACCTGCTCTTTCTCGACCCTTTCGTTAAGGTCCTCGTCATAATAGATCATCCTGTATTCAACATCCAAGTTTGCTGCCTCCGAACCATCGATCAACTTCTCCACCGTATAATGTACCTCTACCGTCTCTCCGGGTATGTAGGCCTCTTTATCAGTGGTGGCATCTAGTGAATACTTCTTCAGCTCGAAAGGCTCCTTTTCCAATTCGTCGCCGGCGGTCGAATAAACCACGACGTGATACGTCCCGTCGGGTTCATCTTCAGGGATGGTGTACTCTTCGATCCACAGTTCATTTTCAAATTCCTGCTCTTCCCATACAGCGTCTTCTAATGGTTCTCCCTCTTCATCCTCTATCTTGATATCTATCTGTTCTTCGTAATTACTCTCGATCCTTATCTCCATCTCCTGGCCCTGGGTGTAATTATCCTCTATCACTATATTGATACCCACTATCGTGAAGTCGTGGCTCGCGTACAGTTCCCCGTTTTGAAACCCATATACCTTAAGGGTATAATCTCCAAGACCGTCTAACTGCCAGGCTTGGAATTCACCGTTGACGTTACCGTCCTCATCCACTTGATATTGACCTATCCTTTGTTCTTCATCCTCGCCCTCTTTTTGGACAAAGATATCTACCCAAAAGGGGCCTTGAAAATCCTCAGGCGGATGTCCGTACTGATCTCTTATCCTCGCTTCGAAGTATATCCAGTCACTTTCATCGAAAAAGTTCTTATCTTCGCCATCTGCATTGGTCGTCTTAACAGAGGATCCCTCGGTGAAGTCCTGTTCTTCATAGACGATTATGTCTCGGGTAGCCACTACCTCTTCCTCTCCAGTATGGTACAGCTCGAGGGTATATTCACCGACGCCGTCGTGTTGCAGAAAACGACTTGGATCATCGGAACTGATGAAGTTACCATCTGCGTCGGTGGTCACGAACATCTGATCCTGGACTTCATCCGCATCGTCTATCAGTCTGACGCGGTATTCAGTTTCCGGATCGGCAAATATATCAAAGTTTATATTGTGATTCACCAAGAACTCGGCTCGACGATTACCATCTCGGTCTGTTGGATAGATCTCACCGCTCTGGGCGCTGACTGAAGTGATCACTACGGAGAACAGTGAAAACACCAACAGGGCAATCACTACCACATTTAAGACTTTTTTATTCCTCATTTTTTCACCTAAGAGTTTATGTCTATAATCAGATAAGAGTTTTCGTATATAAATCTTTTAGTATGAATGAATAATATAGTTTGAAAATCAATGATTAAATTTAAATATGCTTATGTGCAATCCGGTTGGACATGACGAATTTTGACCCGGAGGAAATCAATATATGATCCGGTTCGGTCCCAGCGGCATCCCGCTTTCCTGCAAGGGGAGAACGCTCGAAGACGGGGTAGAAGATGTACACAAATTAGGGCTCAGTGCCTTCGAAATCCAATTTCTCCGACCTAAAGTGAGAACTAGACCGGTCGAGGAGGACGAGGTGGGGCTGAAAGCCAAGGAGGTCCCAGGAAAATTCATCATAGGTGTGAACAGGGGGCGAGATTACAAAGAGATATTCGTCGAAGACTTGGATAAAGAACTTGAACCAGGGGACATGACGCATTCTATCACAGGAGGGGTCGCTGAGGATTTTTTTAAATTTCCAAAACTGGCAAGATTGAGCAAAGAACTGGATGTGAAGATGGCCTTACATACGCCTTATTATATGAAGTTCACCGATAAAGATACAGAGCCCGTGGAAAAATCGCAGCGGTGCTTCCGATACGGGGCGATAATGGCGGATGAAGTCAATGCTGATCCAGTCGTGACGCACTTGGGATTCAAAGGCGACGATGAGGACGACGGTGATATCGAACAGGCCGCAGTTGAGAATCTCAGAGAACTCAGGGATTGGATGTCAGAGAACTGTGAGAACGACTTAAAGATCGGTATCGAAACTCAAACCGGTGAGGATATCTATGGAAATCTCGATGAGACCTTAGAAATTTGCCGCCAAGTTTCCGATACCGTTCCAGTGATCAATTTTGCACACGTGAAAGTCGAAGACCGATATCCTCTAGAAAGTGAAGAGGATTTCGCAGATATATTCGATATGTGCAGTAATTTCGTCCAGGACGAGTATTATGTGAACTTTTCTGGTGTGGAAGAAAGAAGAAAGAACGAATGCAGGCTCACCCCGATAAAAAGAGGTGACCTACATTTCGAAGATCTGGTCGATTACCTGATAGAAACGGAAGAGAACATAAATATCATCTCCACCTCGCCGTTAAAAGAGCACGACGCCATGTACATGAAAGTTATTTTTGAGCGTGTCTATACCAGAGAGGTCGGAAAAGAATTGAGAAGAGAGAGAGAAGATGAATGATAGAAAAAAAGAGAGAATCCTTGAGGAGAGTGTCGATTACATCCTCGATACTATCAAAGATTCTATAGAAAGCCCTGATTTCAGGAAGATAAGCGTCGCCGTAGATTTGATTTTATCCTCCGACAACGTCTTCATATACGGTTCCGGAAGATCTGGACTGGTGGGTAAAACTTTCGCCATGCGCCTGATGCAGCTCGGATTGAATTCGCATTTCATAGGTGAGACAACCACGCCTGCTGTAAAGAGTGAAGATTGTATCCTGCTAGTATCGAAGACCGGAGAGACACAAACTGCTATACAGACCGCCCGGATCGTAAACGAGCGGGTGCCCGACGCGGATATAATAGTGCTTTCGGCCAGCCCCGAATCCACACTCATAGAGTTTGGAGACGTCAATATCATCATAGATATACAGAACGGGTCCGAAGACAACAGTCTCGCTCCACTCGGCACCGTATTCGAAGATACCGCTATAATATTTCTCGACGGTATAGTGGCGGTACTGATGGAAGAGCTGGGAGAAGACGTAGAAGAGCTGAAAAAAAGACATCCTATTCTGGTTTAGCCAAGAGTGAACGTGCGAATGCCAAAAGATTTATAGACCACCTTCAATCATCAGATGAATCAAACATTTCAACGGAGTTGAATAAAGTGCCTAACGGATTGAATGCTGCAAGACAGTTAAAAAAGAATCGCCAAAAGTTCAGATGGAGCGATATGGATTACAAGAGAAGAAAGTTGGGTCTCAAAGAAAGGACCGACCCTCTAGAAGGAGCTCCACAGGGTAAAGGCATCGTACTCGAAAAAGTCGGTATCGAGGCAAAACAGCCGAATTCCGCAATTAGAAAATGTGTAAAAGTACAACTCATCAAGAACGGAAGACAGGTCACCGCCTTCGCTCCAGGGGAAGGAGCTATAAGTTATATAGACGAGCACGACGAAGTTTTGATAGAAGGTATCGGGGGGATGAGAGGAAAAGCTAAAGGAGATATCCCCGGTGTGAGATACAAAGTGGTGAAGGTCAACAGAGTGGCGTTATCCGAACTGATCGCCGGCAGGAAAGAGAAACCGTTGAGATAGTTCTATTGAAAGGTGAATAGCATGGCTGAAGAGAAAAGTGAAGAGGAGAAGATGTCCGAGGAACAGCGGAAAAAAGAGGAACTATATGAAAAACTCGAGATGCCGCTTTTGTTCGATAAGTACGATATGAAAGAAGTGGAGATCCGTGATCCTGGTCTGGAGAAGTACATAAATTTAATGCCCATCTTGGTTCCGCACAGCGGAGGAACCCATGCCAAGAAGAGGTTTGAAAAAGAAAAAGTCAGCATAATCGAAAGACTGATCAATCACATAATGAGAACCGAAGATTACACTGGCAAGAAGATGAAGAGTTACAACGCGATCAAAGACGCCATGTACGAGATCCATGAGAGAACGGACGAAAACCCCGTCCAGATATTTGTGAGGGCGATAGAGAACTCCGCCCCGAGGGAAGAAACCACCCAGATAACTTACGGCGGTATATCAGTACCCAAAACCGTCGACGTATCTCCCTGCAGGAGACTCTCTTTGGCGCTGTCGAAGATCGCTCAGGGAGCTGTCAATGCATCCTACAAAAACGAGAAAGATATATCGATATGCCTGGCGGAAGAACTCATAAAGGCCTCGAGAGGGGACAGAGACAGCTTCGCCGTCGGCAAGAAAGAGGAAACTGAGAGGATGGCAGCTTCAGCGAGATGATAAAAAAACTTTACAACCACTTTATTTGGTGATCTTTTATGGGAAGAAAAGAAAAGAATGTTCAGAAAGCCCGGGAATTGATGGATAGACTGGAACAGATACGCAACATCGGCACCGCTGCTCATATCGATCATGGTAAGACAACATTGAGTGATAATCTTATAGCCGGCGCAGGAATGATGTCAGAAGAACTTGCCGGCAAGCAACTGATGCTGGACTTCGACGAACAGGAACAGGAGAGAGGCATCACCATCGACTCCGCAAACGTTTCGATGGTCCACGATTTTGAAGAAGACGAATACCTGATAAACCTGGTAGACACACCAGGCCATGTCGATTTTGGTGGTGATGTGACGAGAGCTATGAGGGCGGTAGACGGTGTCATCATAGTCGTCTGCGCAGTAGAAGGCGTCATGCCTCAGACTGAAACGGTCGTCCGGCAGGCGATGAAAGAGAAGGTCAAACCTATATTGTTCATAAACAAGGTGGACCGGCTCATCAAAGAGTTGAATTTGGGGCCGGAAGAGATGCAGCAGCGTTTCCACAAGATAATAAGGAACGTTGACGAACTCATAAAGAATAACGCCCCAGAAGAATTCAAAGACGAGTGGAGGTTGGACGTCGAAGAAGGTAACGTGGCCTTCGGTTCCGCACTGCAGAATTGGGCCATCTCATTCCCTTACATGGAGAAAAAGGGCATAACCTTCAAGGACATCTATGCTCATCTTGACGAAGGAAAAGAAAAAGAGCGTGAATTGTTGGAAAAGGCGCCGCTGCATGAAGTTCTCCTCAATCAGGTTATCAGGCACATGCCCGATCCCGTAAACGCTCAAGAATACAGGATACCTCATATATGGAGGGGCGATCCTGACAGCGAAGTCGGGCAGACGATGATAAAATGTTCCGAAGATGGTCCAACTGCGATGATGGTAACGAAGATCTTGATGGATGAACACGCAGGCGAGATCGCTGTTGGCAGACTCTTCGGTGGGAAGATAAAAGACGGGATGGAGCTTCACATCGACGGTCAGCCTCAAACGAACAGGGTCCAGCAGGTCTCTTTGAGCGTTGGAGCCGACAGGATATCCGTCGACGAGATAAAAGCGGGAAATGTCGTGGCCATCGGCGGCCTTAGAGACGCCATAGCTGGTTCCACCGTAACTTCAGAAGAAGGGGTCGTTCCCTTCGAGGAGATGAAACATTTCTCGGAACCCGTGGTCACGAAAGCGGTGGAAGCTAAGAACACCGCTGACCTCCCAAAATTGATAGAAGTTCTGAGATCAGTGGCTAAGGCAGACCCTTCCATAGATATCGAGATCGACCAGGAGACCGGAGAGCACCTGATCTCAGGAATGGGCGAACTTCATCTGGAGATCACGGAGCACCGCATCCAGGAAGAACACGGCGTACCCATCACTTCCTCGGAGCCTATAGTGGTTTACAGGGAACGCATCGAACACGAAGGCGGAACCTTTATGGGCATCTCCCCGAACAGGCACAACCGGTTCTACTTCGAGGTTGAGCCTTTAGAAGATGAGATAGTCGAAGCCATAGATAAGGGCAATATATCCGTCCACGGAAAGATAAAGGACAAGACTGAACTCGCAAAGGACCTGAGAGAATTGGGCTTGCCCAAGGATGAATCCAAGAACATAGTCACGTTCGAGGACGACAACGTGCTTTTGAACATGACAAAAGGGATACAGTACCTGAATGAGACCATGGAACTCATCGAGAAAGGTTTCGAGGAGGTCTGTGAAGAAGGACCGCTGGCAAGAGAACCGTGTAAGGGGATGAAAGTGAAGCTGGTGAACGCCAAGCTGCACGAAGATACCATACACAGAGGGCCAGCGCAAGTGATACCGGCTGTAAAGGACGCCATATACGGTGCGATGTGTCAAGGTGAAAGAGTACTATTGGAGCCCAAACAGAAAGTTTTCATAGATATTCCCTCAGATCTTATGGGCAACGTGAACGTGGAGATACAGCAGAGAAGAGGCGACGTTATAGACATGGAGCAGGAAGGCAACGACTCACACATGGTCGCTAAATGTCCCGTTTCCGAGATGTTTGGATTCTCTGGAGACATAAGGAGTGCGACTGGTGGAAAAGCACTGTGGTCTACGGAACATGCGGGCTTCGAACAAGTGCCGGATTCTCTACAATCCGAGATAGTCCGTGAGATCAGGGAAAGAAAAGGCCTGAATCCAGAACCGTTCAACGAGTCGCACTACGAGGACTGAGCGGGGAAAAGCTTTTAATAAAACTTTTTTCTCTTCTATCTCCATGACAGAGACCGAGAGCTCAGTGTTCAGTAGAGATCTACTAAGCATGTTGTACGCACTTCTAGCGTCTTTAGGCATCGCATTCTACGTATCCTGGTCATACCTCTATGGTACCTGGACTGATATAGGCGTCTACGCCGTGACCATAGTGATGGTGGGCTTCGGGATCATAGGCTACATGCTATATTCTATTGAAGAGTAGTGTTATTTAAAAAGATAGAAAGGGTGAATGTTGCCCAATTTCATTCATTTTTACAGAGGTATGCCGCATCTGCATCTTCTGTGCCGCAGTGCAGGCACGTTCCTTGGTACTCTTCTCCACCGTACTTTGTACCCAAGATATGCCTGTCAGTCTTCTCTTCCACCGCTTCTCCACACTCACGGCTGCCGCACCAGCCTATCCTGTACACTTTTTCCTCAGTGATCTCTGAGATGTCGTCGACATCCACTATATTATCTTCTAAAAATTCCTCCGCCTTCCTGTACATCTCTTTCTCCATAGAACGGTGCTCTTCCTTCACTTTCTCGACGATCTTCTCCGAGTCGTACTCCTCTTTGCTGCCAGTATCTCTTCTAACCAGAGTCACTGTATCCTGCTCAAGCTCGTCCGAGCCCACGTCTATCCTTACGGGTATACCTTTCTGCTCGGAATCGAAGAACTTGCTCCCGGGTCTTACGTCCTCCCTTTCGTCTATATCTACACGTAAATCGGCGGATTCTAACTCCTCTTTTAACCGTCTACAGTATTCAAGTATCTCGTCCTCTTTCTCACCATAAGTGATGGGGATGATCCTCACCTGGATCGGAGCAATAGCGGGGGGTAAAACTATACCTTTCTCGTCGCCGTGGATCCCTACCATAGCGCCGACCAGCCTGGCCGACATGCCGTAAGTGGTCTGATGAACGTGCATGTGTTCGCCATCGGTGTCCTCGTACTCTATATCGTAGGCCTCTGCAAAGTTGGTCTTGTACTGGTGAATACCCGCGATCTGCAGCAATCTTCCAGTCGGTAATAAGGAATCTACACCGACGGTGTATTCTGCACCGGGGAACTTATCCCATTCAGTCCTTTTCAATTTGAGATTGGGGAGACAGAGCTGTTTAGACAGCTTTTCCATTATCTCGAGGTCCTCTTTTATCTGGCATTCCGCTTCTTCGGCGGTCTCATGACAGGTGTGAGCCTCGAAAAAGTGTATCTCCCTCATCCTGGTAAAAGCTCTGGTCTGCTTGGTTTCGTATCTAAAAACGTTGACCATCTGGAATAGCTTCAACGGCAGGTCCGCGTGAGATCTGATCCAAAGATCGAAAACCGGATACATGGCGGTCTCGCTGGTTGGCCGTAACAGGAGAGGCACGTCCAGCTCGTTTCTACCCGCTCTTGTAACCCAATAGACCTCGTCGCCGAAACCCTTGATATGGTCCGCTTCTTTTTGAAATTCGTCTTCGGGTATGAGGAGCGGGAACTTCACCTCTTCATGACCAGTTTCCCTCATGTATCCTCTCGTCTTCGAATCGATATTCGACATTAATTTCCAACCGTAAGGTCTCCATATATTCATACCTTTGACCGGATACCTTTTATCCGTTAGATTCGACTCTTCGATTACTTCGTTGTACCATTGGCTGTAATGTTGAGGATCGATTTTCTCGTACGGCTCTTTTTTCTCATCGCCCATATATAACACCTGTTGAATCTGAAACGTCGGTTCGACAGTGGAGTGTAAATGTGAACTCCTTTTTTAACTATTCGGTTTTCACGGTCAATTCCCACCGCCTAGGTGGGAATATTTTTTCCTGAGCCTTCGGATCTCCCTCTCCTCTTCTGAAGATAGATACCTGCTTATATCCTCGTGCTTTTCCGCGTTCCAGACCGGCCTGTACTGGCTCATTATGTTCACTCTCGGCTCGTCGAGCTCGGAATCTATCCACTCGAGTAGAGGTTTGGTGCAGCATTCCAGGTGACCCGGTAAGACCAGATGCCGTATTATCAGATCGCCCGTTTTCTCCGCCATGAGATGATTTCGTTTCACCACGCTGGTATAATCCTCGACATCAGAGAGTCTTTCAGCGCACTCCTCATCCCAATATTTAAAATCCGTCAGATATACGTCCATCAGTTCTGAAAGTATCTCTATGGCTTCCTCGCTGAGGTACAGGTTAGAATTCCATATCTGAGGTAAGGGGCTCGAAAGGTTGTCAAGGACTTCCAGGATGTAAGGTATATTGGGCGTAGGATCTCCTCCGACCCAGTTTACGTTCTTTCCCCCGCCGTTCTGGATGCGGTCGGCGAGTCTCCCGGGTGGTATCTTTTTTCCCTGGTTGAGTTGACTTATCTCGTAGTTCTGACAGAAAGCACAGTTGAAATTGCAGCCGGCGAAGAAGACTGTATGGGATGGAACGAGTTCTCTTTCTTCGCCCATGTGGAGGAATTCGGACGATATTTTGCTCTCCGTGACCCTGCAGACCCCTTTCTCTCCACTCTTCCTGTTAACTTTACACCTCCTCTCGCAGAATATGCAGTTCTCCAGTATTCTGTCAGCCAATTCTCTTTTAATCTCAAGAGAAGGGAAACCCTCTTCTCTCTGCTCTTCGAGTTCAGCCCAGAGCTGAGAAGAGCGATACTCGGAGTAGTCCTTACCCTGGTCTCTTTTTTTAGCCTGGATATAGTAAGGTTCAATATCTCCGCTCAATATCTTGCTGTATCTTTCCAACATCACCTGTCAAAGAGGATAGTAGCTATAAGATTTTTATGAATCTATAGTCCGGTGCTCACGACCTGAGCGAGAGATATACGTGAAAGACCACGACCACCCAAGCAGTTAATACTAAGACGGGAGGAAGTAGATCGGGCAAACTCTGGAAGAGAAACAATCTCTCGGCCATCAAGTAGAAGAAAGTGGAAAAGAAGAGAAAAATATGGAATTTCATGGCGGTGAGCATCTTCACTCTGTCCTGTATGTTCTTTTTGATCGTCATCAGCAGAGCCTGTGATATCGCCAGTCCCAACCAGATTATGATCATGCCGAGGTAGCTCGGTATGAATAAAAACGAGACCAGAAAGACTAGGGCAGCTATCCCTGTCTGGAAGTAGGGTAATCTTGGATAATAAAATAGGTCCGATAGGAAATCCGGGGTGACATCTTCGAAGGTTTCTCCCCAGCTCTCGTTTGAAAACGATACCAGGAGGATGCCGAAGATGAAAAATGATATGCTTGCCAGGTTATGATGAAATGGTAGAGATAAAGCGGCGTCTGAGCCCAAGAGGAGAAGAGCTACTCCTATCAAAAGCCGCCTCTTATCGATTTCATCCATCGCTTAGGGACTCCTATATCTCTAAAAATAGTTTATGGTCTTTTAATCATGCTCGTCATTCTATCCCTATAGTATTTCAATTTCCTAAGATTTAAATCTTACATCTCTTTGATTGGGCCTACGATGTCTAGAGAATTCAGCATAGTGGAACCTGGAAGTCCGGAGTCTATCACTAAAACGGAGTATTCCGAAGAGGAATACATCGAACACTTCTCGGAGTTGGTAGAGCTTGAAAGGGAGGAAGAGATGGAGAGACACGAAAGAGAGATGAGAGAGTTGTCCGGATGGCAAAGGGAGAAGAAGGGAAGGGCGGTACTCAAGGCCAGAGCTAGAGACGAGGGGACCGCTTTGGGAGGGAAATTCATGGTAAAGTTCGTGAGGAAAGACGGTCTTCCTGAGACCGAGATTAGCGTCGGCGATCTCATAAGAGTCAGTAAGAACGAACCTCTGTCCGACGATAATCCCTCGGGCACGGTGACCGAAAAAACGAACTATTCCATAAAAGCGGCTTTCGACGAAAGACCGCCGGACTGGATGTACGATAAGGTGAGAGTCGATCTTTACGTTAACGATATCACCTATCAGAGGATGTTAGACGCTCTAGAAAAGATCAAGGAGCTGGAAGGTAAAAAAAGAAAGTTGATAAAAAAGCTGCTGAGTGAAGAAAGTCTGCACTCTGACTCTGTCGATGATCTCTACTTATCCAACCAGATGTTGAACGAAAGTCAGGAGAAGGCGGTGATAAAAACCATGGAGAGCGAAGAGATACACCTAGTTCACGGCCCTCCCGGCACCGGCAAGACCGTGACATGCGTCGAGGTGATAGAGCAGGCTGTGGAAGATGACCAGACCGTCATCGCCTGCGCGGACTCCAACACCGCTGTAGATAATCTGGTAGAACATCTCGTCTCCAGGGGGAGGAACGTGGTAAGAGTAGGTCATCCAGCTAGAGTGACCCCTATACTCAGAGAACATACCTTGGACTACATAATGGAAAATAACTCGACTTATTCGAAGGCCCAGGAACTTCGAGAGAGAGCTTTCGAACTGAAAGATGAGCAGGAGCAGTACACTTATCCGAGCGGGCGGTGGAGGAGGGGGCTGAGCAACGAAGCCATCAAAAGCCTCGCGAAGAAAGGTAAAGGAAGCAGGGGTATACCACCAGACAAGATAGAAGAGATGGCCAAGTCACTGGAGATACAGGAGGAAGTGGACGAGTTATTCGAGAAGATAGACGAACTGGAAGAGAAGGCCGTAGACGAAGTTCTGGAAGAAAGCGAGGTGGTATGCACGACAAATTCTTCTTCCGCATCTCGGGCACTGGAAGAGCGGGAGTTCGACCTCTGCGTGATCGATGAAGCGACGCAGGCTACCGAACCCTCATGCTTGATCCCAGCGGTCAAAGCGAAAAAACTGGTGATGGCCGGAGATCATAAACAGCTACCGCCCACAATCTTGAATGAAAAAGCGAACAGGGAAGGGCTTTCCGAAACAATGTTCGAGAGATTGATCGCCCTGTACGGCGATGAGATAAAAACTCTCCTGCGAGTCCAGTACAGGATGCACGAGAAGATAATGAGGTTCTCCGACGATAGATTCTACCAGGGCGAGATACAGGCGGATCAAAGCGTGAAGAGGCACACGCTCTCGGATATCGTAGAAAAGGAGATATCAGGAAAGTTCGACGATATACTGGATTTGGAAGCACCCATCGTGTTGGTCGACACCTCCGGTGAGATGCCCGAGAGGAGCAGAGCGGGTTCGACTTCGAAAGAAAATCCGGGTGAGGCACTCCTCGCGGGAGAACTCGGAAAAAGATTCTTCGAGACGGGTCTAGATCCGGTCGATATAGGGATAATAACGCCCTATGACGACCAGACGGACCTGATAGAAAGCAAGATCGAGCAGGAGGACGTCGAAGTGGATACCGTAGACGGATTCCAGGGTCGTGAGAAAGAGGTCATCATCCTTTCGCTCACAAGGAGCAACGACGGAGGCAACATCGGGTTCCTCAAAGACTTGAGAAGATTGAACGTGAGCATAACGAGGGCTAGAAGAAAACTCGTGGTGATCGGAGATACGACCACGCTTTCCTCACACCCAGTATACGAGGAACTCTTCGAATATATAGAAAAGGAAGGTAAGAGGGTCAAGGTCTCTCTTTGAAAAGTAGAAACCTACTCGAACACTTCTCTCTGAGCTTCAAGTAGTTCATCGATCCCTTTTTCCGCAAGATCCAAAAGTTTATCGTGCTGCTCCCTGGAGAAAACGGCCTCTTCTCCCGTCGCCTGGACCTCGATGAAGTTGTCCTCGTCGTCCATCACCACGTTCATATCGACATCGGCATTAAAGTCGTCCTCATAACAGAGATCGAGCAGTTCTTCTCCATCCACTATCCCGACGCTGGTCGCGGCGACCTGTTTTTTCATGGGATCTTCGTCCAAGTCGCCGTTCTCTAACATCTTATCAACTGTCAACTTTAAAGCCACCCACGCACCGGTGATAGAAGCGGTCCTGGTTCCACCGTCCGCCTGTAATACGTCACAGTCTATCCAAAACGTACGTGGACCGACTTTCCCCAGGTCGATACCGCCTCTGAGGCTTCTGCCGATGAGTCGCTGTATCTCTTTCGTTCTTCCCTTGGCTCCTCTCCTCTCTCTCCGGATGCGGTCTTCACCGCTTCCCGGCAGCATGCCGTACTTTGCGGTCAGCCATCCGTGGTCCGCTTCTTCTTCCTCGATCCAAGGAGGGAGCGACTCTTCGATCATCACTGTACAGATGACCTTGGTCTTTCCGGTCTCGATAAGAGCCGAACCGTCAGGATTTTCCAGATAGTCGGGTCTTATAGCGGTCTTTCGAAGTTCATCGTTGGCTCTGTTTTCTCTCGACATCGTCATACACCTTTTTCATCTCCCGAGATGGGGTTACCGATATAAATGTTAGGTAGATTTAGTGGAGGACAGCTTTGGAATATACTCTAAAGAACGGAAAAGTTATTATCTGTTTATGTATTCAAAGATCAAGATGGAACTTGAACGGAACGAGATCATAACTAAGGGTGCGGAAGCCGAAGTCTGGAGAGGTGTGTGGAGAAATCGGGAGGTCGTGATAAAAAAGAGAGTCAAAAAAGGCTATAGACATCCAAAACTGGACAAGATGATAAGAAAGACTAGAGTTAGAAAAGAAGCGCGGCTCATAAAGGAGGCGAGAAGATTAGGCATTCCGGTGCCGATAATATACGATCTTAATGAAACGGAAACGCAACTGGTGATGCAGTATTTTGAAGGAGAGCGGGTGATGGACTGCATCGAGGACGGAGTGGACGTGAATCTCGAAAGGATAGGGGAGTGGATAGGCAGATTACACCAAAAAGGGATAACTCATGGAGATCTGACAACGTCCAATATCTTGTACGACCGGGAAACAGAAAGGCACTGTTTTATCGACTTCAGCCTGGGTGAAAAGAATTCATCCAAGGAAGTGATGGGAGTCGATCTGCACCTTTTGAGAGAAGCTATCGTTAGCGTGCACGACGATCCTATAGAACTTTTTGAAGAAGTTATCAAGGGCTATGAAGAGGGCTGTAGTTTTCACGCTCAAGTTTTGGATTGGGTTGACCGTATAGAGAAAAGAGGACGATATAGATGAAATCCGGAACATTGAATGTTGTCACCTCAAACAGGGGTAAATACGTCGAGTACAGGGAGAAGTTAGAAGACTACTACGCTGAGGTCGAGATGGCGAACATAGATTATCCCGAGATCCAGACTGACAGTTTAGAAGAGGTCGTCCAGTTCGCTTTAAACGAGCTGGAAGAACACGCACCGCTCATAATAGACGACAGCGGTCTTTTCATCGACGCACTTGACGGCTTTCCCGGCGTCTACTCGGCTTACGTGATGAAAACGGTGGGATGTGAAGGTATACTGTCGTTGATGGAGAACCGAGATTATAGAAGTTCAAGATTCGAATGCGTGATAGGATATCTAGGTGAAGAGAAAAAGATGTTCAAGGGTATTTCGAAGGGCTCTATCACACATGAAAAAAGAGGCTCTAAAGGCTTCGGGTATGATCCCATCTTCAGACCAGACGGATTCGAAAATACCTACGCGGAGATGACCAGGGAAGAGAAAAACCGTATAAGCCACCGAGGTAAAGCGATAGACGGATTGTTGGATTACGTTAGAGAGCGGGTGTGAACACGACCTCCTGCGATATGGTTTTTTACAGTAGTTACTCAGAGATCACTCTGGTCACCTGGAAGCTGCTGCCGTCGAACAGCAGGGTGAAGTACGACGTTTCATGAGCCGTGGACCTCATCTTATCGATGGCCAGATACCTTCGAGTTTCCACCTTATCCAGCCTTTCTTTGCTCAGTATGATGGTACCGTCGGCCAAAAATTCCTCCTCGCGCAAGGTTTCTTTGGTCCGAGCTCTCTCGGTCAGCATGAAGGATGTGAGCCCCGAGAAGTCTCTCAACCATTCAAAGATGTGGAAAAGAGCCTCTCTCCTGTCTTCTACATCGGAGATCATCTCCAACGTCGTTAAGGAGTCCAAAACGAGCAGCTCGTAATCCGTCGTGGCTCGTATGTTCTCCACGTACCTTTTGAACATCTCTATCCAGTCGTCCGGGTCTGGATCCATAGTCTCTCTAAGGTAGCTGACATCCACTATAGTGATCTTCTCTTTCACTTCGTCTGGATCCATATTCATGCTTCTGAATTGATCTACTAGGCTCTCTCTACTCTGTTGGAACGAGATGTAGAGACCTTTGGTACCGTTCTCTTTAGCATTGTGGTACAAGATGCTGTAACTGAGAGACGATTTGTAGGTCCCGGGATTTCCCGATAGTAGAACCACGTGCCCTTGGGGTATTCCACCGGACATCTGGTCGTCTAGGCTGTTGATATACGTCTTGATCCTTTCTTCTTCGCTCATATTATTTGTTCTCCTTCTTCCATTATCTTTTTATCATCTATCTTTACGGTGGGATCGAGCATGACTAGATCCCAGTGAAGGGTGGATTCGTTTTTCCCTCCAAAACTTCTGTTCTCGCCTAGGGCTATATGTACACTCCCCACCAATTTTTCATCGGTTATGGTATAGCCGATAGCTTCTTCCACGTGAGGGTTTATGCCGATCCCGAACTCACCTATCCTGTCTTTTTCGCCCTGCGAGTATTCTAAAACTTCTCTGAATATTTCGCCGTTCTTTTCGGCTTCTACTTCAGTTATCTTTCCATCCTCGAAAGTCGCATTGATACCTTCTATCTTATTACCCTTGTAAAACGCCAGATCAAAGAACACATCCCCTCTTGCACTGTCTTCGATCGGAGCGCAGAATACCTCACCAGCGGGAAGGTTGTTTCCCAGGTCGCCTCGCTCCATGTCTTCTGATGATATTATGCCGTCGTCCACGATGATCCTCCTGTCTTCTATGGAAAACTTCAGATCGGTGCCTTTTTCGGAGGTTATGTGGACCACATCTCCTCCCTTCAACTCGTCCGCTATGTTCTCTCCCACCTCCTGAAGTTGATCATAATCCGTATTGAGCGCTTCCCAAAACATGTTCCAAAATTTTTCAAAACTTATGCCGTACATCTCGGCCTTCTCTTCGGTGGGATAACCTATCCCGGTCCAGCGTATATCTTCCTTCTGAAATTTATCGTTAACTTTTTTCTTACTCTTTCTTTTCGCCCCTATCTTCTCCTCCGGCAGCTGAGAGAGTATGTTTGGATTCTTCCGATGGTCAACCCCTATCACGCCGTCGATATCATCTAACCACTTCAGGTAGTACTCGGGAGTCTTTTTAAGATATTCCGTCTCCACTCCCTCTATGATCTTTTCCTCTAAACTGTCAGAATTCGATTTGATTACAGGGAATGCCCCATTTTTTCTCACATTGAAAGCTACCTCCTCCACAAATTCAAAATTGTGTGGAGCCCCGTTGATCTGGATGACTTCGTCTTCTTCCACACCCATGCACTCGTTGACCACCTTTTCTGCGATCTCGTTAAAGTTAACGTCGATCATCTGTATCACATAGTAATTTTTGTAGAGGTAAAAAACATTTCGGTCATCGTTCACTCATTCATATTTTCTCTAAAACAGGCACTAAATCCGCGGGTTCGGATACTACGTGATCTGCCTTCTCCACCTCCTCTCCCCCGTAGCCGTATTTTGCACCGACGCTGTGTACACCGACCTTTTCAGCGGCTTCTAGATCGTGGTACCTGTCACCGACCATCACCGCTCCTTCTGCTGAGAACTCTTCGATTAGTTCCCTGATAAGGTCAGCCTTGGTTTTTCCAGGGGTATAGCCCTTTATCGAGGAAAAGTACTTTTCTATCGAGGTGGTCTCGAGCACTTTTTCTATATACTCCCGGCGCCCGTTGGAACAGATCGCTAGAGTGTATCCGTTTCCTTCTAGAGATACCAATACATCTTTTATCCCGCCGTAAAGAGTCGCTCTATCGGGTATCATCTCGTTTTCATTTTCCGTTATCGCCTTTTCGATCTGATCTTTCAGGTGATCTTTCTTTTTCGGCACTAGATTTTTTATTATTTGACTAGTCGGTTCTCCAAACTGATCCAGTATCGTCTCTTTGGATACATCTATATCGAAGCGGGAGAAAGCCTCTTTGAGCGCGGGAACGCTGGCCACCTCGGTCTTGTACAATGTGCCGTCCAGGTCGAATATCACGAGTTCATTCATGGGTCATCACCTTTTTCTTTCGATCTTCTCTAAAATCTGACAAGCTTTACATCTTTCGCCCATGGCGGGCTCACCGCACACCTCGCACTTCTCAAGTTCTCCTTCGGCCTCGTATTTCTCTCGCACTAGATCTTTGATCTTCTCGTAAGAACTCAAGATTGAAAATTTCACCCCTGGTGTGTTGTCTTCGAGCTGGCCTATCACTTCTCTGTAAAGTCCTCTCAGGGCAGTATCGGCGTAGGGGCACTCCTGCTCGTGCACGTCCATGTCTGAGAGCAGTGCGTACAGGTAAGTCTCCTTTTCCGTCACTTTCCTCAGAGGATTTATCCTGGGGACGAGGCCCTCCTTAACGTTCTCGTGAGGAGCTAACCTAGACATGCTCTTCATGTCGGACCTACAGAAGTTCATCAGGATAGTCTGCGAAGTGTCGTCTAGGTTTAATCCCGTCGCAAGGAGATCGAGATCGGTTTCTTTAGACATGGTGTTCATCATCCACCTTCTGAACACGCCGCAGACCGAGCAGGGCATACCGATATCGTCTATCTCCATCATCTCGTCGAGAGTGTATCCGAATACTTCCTGGTAGGACTTTATGCGGTAATCGATGCCCAGGTTCTTGTACTCTCTCTCCGCTATCTTCAAGCTTCGCGGCCTGTAATCCTCTATACCCTCGTCTATCGTTATACCGTAAAGGCTGCTGTCCCTCCTATCTTTCAATATCTTGTGAAGCATCCTCAAAGCCACGATGCTGTCCTTTCCTCCTGAAACAGCGACGCCTATATCTTTCCCCCCGCCTAAATCGACTTGTTTCCTGAATTCCTTGAAAACCTTGGTCTCAAAGAAATCTTTGAAATGTTTTCGACAAAGATGTTGTCCGCTGTATCTTATGTACGTTACCGCCGGTTCTCCACATCGACTACAGTCCATCAGAGTTGACTTTGCATTTCTCTATATAAATGTTGGTAAGAATTACAAAAGAACTAGAAAGAACCTTTAAGAAGCTTTATTTAGCCCGAAGAGGATTTATAGATAAAGATGGAAAGGCCTCTCACGGCTTACAAGATAGCACTCGTTATATTCGCGGTATCTATCCTAGTAATAGCGGTTCTATCCGTCCTCCCATTGGTACAAGAGGACATCACCGTAGAACCGGGCCAGCAAGGCGTAACATGGGGAGTAAAGGAAGAAGAGCTCATCGGAGAAGGTAATATATGGATCAACAATTCGGGTAACTTCGATCTAGAAGATATAAGCCTAGCACTTGATCTCGAAGCTCTTGATGACCTTTATCTCACCACAACTGAGGAGCTCGACGAGATAAAGGTCGGTGAAGATAGAAAGGTAAATCTTCGACTCTCTAAAAACCTATCAGCCGTCTCTAACGAAGTCATAGATCATCTCATTTACAACGACACGGATTTTGAGATAACCGCAAAGTTTGAAGGAAGATACACATTCTCTTTAATGAGCTTTGACGTTAGCTATAGAGATACTTTTCTATTGGAAAGGGTGGTGAATGATATCGATTATGACGTTACCGATGCTGATCTATTCAGTGACGCCTCGGGGAACCAACGTCTTTCCCTGCCTGTATACCTCTCTACCAATGATAACGAGCTCATCTCGGGGGATGTATCCATATATACGGCCATCTATGATGAAGACGAAGCCAACCTATATTCGGAAGATGTATTTACACACACACTGGGTCGAGACGAAACGATAGATCTGAATTTCAACGTTTCAGATACAGATGCAAGAGAACTGGTCACGACTTCCCAAACCTTAGTCATCAAAACGAACATCAGCCTAGAGAGATACGACTTTTCAGTCCGTCGTCATGACACCTTTAGCTGGAGAGCTCCCTTGAACGGTCTACAGATCAAAAACATAACATATCAAGATGAGAACGAGACGGTTACTGGCCGGGTCAGCTTTCACAATGATGCTGCCGAAAGAGTTGAACTAACACTCTCAGCTAAACTTTACAACGACGAAGGCGAAGTCATAGGAGACTTTGAAGAAGACTACAGGATCGGGGCAGATGAAAATTTCGAAGAATATCTAGAGATAGACGTGGATAGAGAGGAACTAGTTGAATTCGAGGTGGAGATGGTGCTTGAAAGAAGAGGATATATTCACAGGAGGGTGTACGAACTGTGAGAGTTAAAAAAAGAGGCCTTATCAAACCACTTATTGTGGGGATGATCTACTTCTTCTTTTTCGTGGTCTTAGCGATCGGGCTTATACTGTACGTTCAGACATCCTATCCCGAGTTCCAAGACATCTTCCAGAACACCATATTTTACATTATGATTTTCGGATCTATTTTAGCGGTATTTGGTGCTTTGACCGCGTACTTCGAAAAAGGAGAATTTCTCAGGATGGTCTCGGGGATAACTAAAGCCGGGATTCTGATAGCTTACGTTCTCGTGGTATATGACAGCCTCAACGTCACTCTCGGCATAGAAAACGGGACTGCCTCCGTCTCGTTTCCTGGGCTCATAAATCTGAAGGTGATCTTCCTCATATTATACGGAACCTATTACGTGTTTGAATACGTGCTTTACCGAAGGGAGGAGCGGTTGAATAAAAACCCGGAAGTTCACTAAACCGAAGTCAAGTTATTTATAACACCATGATTTCATCTTTTCTAGTGATAAGATGATAGACGATGTGAAGGTGACCAATCGGATCGTGAATAGATATTTCGAGGAGTTTTCTGATCACACTGATGTGGACGTGGCGATAGCCGGTGCAGGTCCCGCGGGTCTTGTGGCGGGGAGGTATCTGGCCGATAAAGGCCATAAAGTCGTGATCTTCGAAAGAAAGTTATCCCCTGGAGGGGGGATGTGGGGCGGGGGTATGGGTTATCCCGTCGTAGTGGTTCAGGAAGACTCAGTAGAGGAACTGGAAAAAGTGGGTGTAGAGGTCTCCGACACCGGAGAAGGTTACTACACCGCTGATTCTATAAGCTCCGTAGCCAATCTACTCTCTGCTACTATCGACGCTGGTGCGAGAGTGTTTAACATGGTCACCGTCGAAGATGTGCTTTACGAGGAAAGCAGGATAAACGGCGTCGTGATAAATTCTTCACCCATAGAGATGGCCGGTCTTCACGTCGACCCTATCACGATACGGGCCGAAGCGGTCATCGACGCGACCGGACACGATGCCGAGGTCTGCCACGTAGTGGAAGAGAAGGCCGGTGAGTTGAAAACTGAAGAAGGCGAAGTCGTCGGTGAGAAGTCCATGTGGGCCGATATGGGCGAAAAGACGGTTGTGGAGAACACACAGGAAGTGTTCCCAGATCTTTGGACGGCGGGGATGTGTGCAAACGCGGTGATGGGAGCTCCACGCATGGGACCTATATTCGGAGGCATGCTTCTCTCTGGTAAAAAAGTCGCGGAACTGATCGACTCCCGGTTATGAATAACTTTATGTGGTTTATCCGCATAGTCATCATAGATAAATAGTGTTTGCAGGACCTAAACGGGTAAAAACTAATATATTAGACTTCAAACTAATTTAAGAGAAAGTGTTAAACCATGGTCGAGAACGGTAGCAACGGTCAAGACGAGAAAAGAGAAGAGTTCGATAAACTCAAAAGCATGGAACTACCTAGAAACATCGTCGTCGGTAAAAATGCGTTGGGAGAAGTGGGGAAGACGTGTAACAAGCTTGAATTGAGGAAGGTTGCCCTTATCATATGTGATCCCGTTACTAAAAAAGTCGCTGGGAATGAAGTCGGGGACCTATTGACTGAAGAGGATTTCGAAGTAAGTATAGAGGAGATAACAGAGGCCGATCAGGAAACGGTAGATCGTATCTCGAACAGTATAACTGAAGATACTGGTTTTTTATTGGGCGTGGGCGGCGGCAAACCGATAGACGTTGCTAAATACTCTTCCTATCTCGCGGATATACCTTTCTTGAGCATCCCTACGGCTTCATCTCACGACGGCATCGCTTCAGGCCGTGCTTCCATCGAAAGAAATGGGAACAAGATATCCGTTGAGGCACAAAGTCCCCTTGGGCTGATCGCCGATACCAAGATAATAGCGAAGGCACCGGATAGATTATTGGCTTCTGGATGCGGGGATATAATCGCCAATGCGACGGCTGTGAAGGACTGGAAACTGGCCAAACGGTTGAGAAATGAAGAGTTCTCCCACTATGCAGCAAACCTCTCAAAGATGACCTCTGATCTATTGATAAAAAACGTGGAGAACATAAAACCGGGGCTGGAAGAAAGCGCCTGGCAGGTGGTGAAAGCGCTGGTCAGTTCAAGCGTCGCCATGAGTATAGCTGGAACCTCTCGTCCTGCCAGCGGGAGCGAACATAAATTCAGCCATGCACTCGACGAAGTCGCGAAGGAACCGGCTCTTCATGGAGAACAATGCGGGGTAGGAACCATCATAATGATGTACCTGCACGGAGGGAACTGGAAAAAGATAAAAGAAGCTCTGCAGGCGGTAGGTGCCCCTACTACCGCGAGAGGTTTAGAGGTGAGCGAAGAAGAGGTGATCGAAGCCCTGGTCCGTGCTCCAAAGATCAGACCTGGAAGGTATACTATATTAGGGGATTCGAAGATGAATAGAGATGCGGCTGAAGAATGTGCTAAAGAAACTGGAGTTATATAAAGGAGGTAAAATATATGAGTTCTGTGACTTTGATAGGAGAAAATTTAGCTAAAGAAGGTCTTGAGTTTAGATTCGGAGGATGTCTCTCAAAATGTCAAGACTGTGAGCTCAAAAATTCCTGCTGCGGCTTGGAAAAGAACAGGCTGTACAGGATAAACGGCGTGAGAGACAAATCTCACAAATGTAAAGTACACCATAAAAAGGTCAAAGTAGTGGATGTCGAACAGATACCCATAGAGACCACGGCTTCCGGTAACTCGGCGATAAAGGGTTCGGTGATTACTTTAGAAGACAAGGACTGCGATTCTATAGAATGTGAGAACTATAAACTGTGCCATGCGATAGGGATCGAATTCGGGACGAAATACAATGTTGAGGAAAGCGGAGAGAAGATCGACTGCCCTGAGGGAAAAGAGCTGAAAAAAGTCAAATTGACGTAAAGTTCATAATGAGTATTGCGTGAAGAAGCTACTTACCCCGGATCTTATCGAACCAACTCTTATTTTTATCTTTTTCTATCTCTTTAAATTCCTTCAATAGCTCTTTCTGCCTGTCGTTCAAGTCATCCGGGATCTTGACATCGATTTCCACTAACTGATTCCCATATCCGCTGCCACGTCTTCTTTTTAATCCCTTATCCGGTAGTTTGAGTATATCTCCCGGTTGCATCCCTGGAGGAACTTTCATATTGACCTCGCCTTCGAGAGTGGGTACTTTGATTTCGGCCCCGAGAGCGGCTTCCGTCATGCTAATAGAAGTCTCCGTGAGCAAATCGTCACCTTTTCTTTCGAAATCCCCCTCGGACTTGACCCTCAAGATGATATAAAGATCTCCAGGCGGGCCGCCTTGAGGACCGGCTTCACCTTTTCCCCTGACTCTCAATCTCTCGCCGTCCTCCGCCCCTGCAGGTATATTAACGGTGATGGTCTCTCTTTTTTCTACTCTACCCTCACCATTACACTTCCGACAGGGATCCTCCACTATCTTTCCCCTTCCGTCACATCTATCACACTTTGTTATAGTGACAAGCTGTTGGAAACCGCGCCTTTGAGCACTTTTTACCTCACCAGAGCCACCGCATTTGGGACAGGTCTTCTTATTCCCACTCCTGCTTCCACTCCCGCCGCATTCATCACATTGAGCTTTTCGATTCATCTTCACTGTCTTTTCGGTGCCGTCACGGATGTCTTTCAAACTCACCTCTATACTCATCCTGACGTCTCTTCCACGTCTGCTTCTGCTGGAATCCCTTCTCCTTCGGCCGCCGAAAAAGCTGCTGAAGAGATCTTCTACTCCTCCACCTCTCCTCCTTCTACTGCCGCCTCCAAAAAACTCAGAGAAAATATCCTCTAGATCATCATCGTGTGAAAAATCGGACCAGTCGAAGCCGCCTTCTCCGAATTCTTGTTTAACTCCTCTTTTTCCGTATCTATCATATCTTTTTCTCTTTTCATCATCGGCTAAAACTTCATAAGCTTCAGATATCTCTTTGAATTTCTCTCTAGCCTCCTCGGTATTCTCAGGATTTTTATCTGGATGATACTTTTTGGCTTTCTTCCTGTAAGCCTTTTTTATATCCTCTTTTGAGGCGTCTTTATCTACGCCCAGTATATCGTAATAATCTTCTTCGGTCATGATTTTACCAGATTTTGAGTTTGGATTATATCCTGTATTCAGAGTAGGTGGTTACTGAAATATCTTTTCCTGCGGACTTCTTCCTTATAAATAAGAATGATAAGGAAGGGTTTTTAGAGGAGCTAATCTTCCTCCTCTTCGTCTTCTTCATCGACCACTTCGTAATCGGCGTCGACTACGTCTTCGTCTTCACTGCCTTTGGATTGTGCTGCATTTGCACCGGAACCTGCGGGACCCGCGCTTGCGCCTGCAGGGCCAGCACCTGCTCCGGCGGCACCGGCACCGGCGCCGGCACCAGCTGCACCAGCTCCCGGACCTTGGCCTGCAGCCTGCTGCTGTGCTTGGTACATCTGCTGACCTATCTGCTGCACCGTTTCCGACAGCTCTTCTTTCTTCTTTTTGATCTTTTCGTAGTCGTCCTCGTCGATCGCGTCCTGTAATTCATCGATCTTCTCCTGTACCTCGTCCTTGATGGATTCATCTATCTGATCGCCCATCTCTTCTAACGTACGTTCCGTCGAATAGACCAGCTGCTGGGCCTCGTTCTTAGTCTGGATCCTCTCCTTTTTCTTCTTGTCTTCCTCTTCGTGCTTTTCAGCCTCTTCCTTCATCTGTTCTATTTCCTCTTCGGAGAGTTGACTGGTCGCTTCCACGGTGATGCTCTCCTGTTTGCCGGTGCCTCTGTCCTCTGCAGAAACGTTGAGGATGCCGTTCTCGTCCATCTGGAACGTGACTTCTATCTGTGGTACTCCCTTCGGAGCCGGTGGGATACCTGTCAGATTGAACCTGCCCAAGCTGTGATTATCTTTCGCCATGGCTCTTTCGCCCTGTACCACGTGTATCTCCACGTTGGTCTGGTTGTCCGCTGCGGTGGTGAACACCTTGCTCTCATCGGTGGGTATAGTGGTGTTTCTATCTATAAGAGTGGTGGTCACGCCGCCTAAAGTTTCAACCCCTAATGAAAGAGGTGTCACGTCCAACAGCACTATATCGTCCTCTACGTCACCAGATATCACTCCTGCCTGTATCGCAGCACCTACGGCCACGCACTCGTCGGGATTGATCTTCATGTTCGGGTCCTGGTTGAAGAAATCTTTTACGAAGTCCTGCACCGCTGGAAGTCTTGTAGAACCTCCAACGAGTATGACCTCGTCTACCTCGTGGGGCTGTAAGTCCGTATCTTCAAGAGCGATGTTGACAGGTTCTTTCGTCTTTTCTACCAGATTATCGGTCATGTTCTGGAATTCTGCTCGAGTCACTTCGATCTCCAGGTGTTTCGGGCCGTCATCGTCTGCGGTCAAATACGGTAGATTTATCTCCGTTTTCTGCCTGCTCGAGAGCTCCTTCTTGGCCTTTTCCGAGGCCTCGTAGACTCTTTGGAGAGCCTCTCTTTCATCGCTTATGTCTATACCCGTGTCCTTTTTGAATTCCTCTATACAGTGATCAACCAACGCCTGTGTCCAGTCATCACCGCCGAGATCTGTATTTCCTGAGGTGGCGAGAACGTCGTAGACTCCGTCTCCAACCTCGAGGATGGAAACGTCGAAGGTCCCTCCTCCGAGATCGTAAACTAGTATCGTCTCAACGTTCTCTTTTTCGTCCATCTTGTAAGCCATCGAGGAAGCCGTCGGTTCGTTGAATACCCTTTCGACTTCAAAACCGGCGATCTCGCCTGCGTTCTTCGTAGCTTCTCTCTGCGGTTCGTTGAAGTAAGCCGGCACCGTGATTACTGCGCGGTCGAGCTCTTCTCCCATGTAATCCTCTGCATCTCTTTTCAATTTTTGTAGGATCATAGCGGATATCTGCTCCGGAGTGTATTCATCGTCATCTATTTTTACCTTATAATCCGTACCCATCTTTCTCTTGATGGATTCGATCGTTCGGTCCGGATTTTTTACCGCCTGCCTCTTCGCGGTCTCTCCTACCAGTCGTTCACCATCTTCCTTGAAAGCTACCACTGAGGGCGTAGTCCTTTCACCTTCTCTGTTCGGGATGATGGTCGGCTCTCCACCTTCCATTATCGCCATCGCCGAGTTCGTCGTTCCTAGATCGATACCTAACACTTTTTCCGACATATTACACACCTTAAGTTTGAAATCTTTATCTAGCAACTCTTACACGTGAAGGTCTGATAACCTTATCATTCAACTTATAACCTTTTTGATATTCTTCAAGGATCTTATCCTTCTCCACATCTTCTTTCTCCACCGAGTCCACACATTCGTGATACATAGGATCGAACTTCTCGTCTTCGGCCTCTATCTTTTCCAGGCCGTGATCTTCAAGTACCTTCGAAAACTTCCTGTAGATCAGCTCGATACCGTCCTTCTCTATCTCGTCGTTCTCTAGGGCTCTCTCGAAATCATCTAGTACCTCTATCATATCGCTCATCAGATCCTCGGTAGCTACCTGTCTGATCCTTCTCTTTTCTTTTACCATGCGCTTCTTGTAGTTCTCGAAGTCAGCCATCACCTTCTTCAGGGAGCTCTCTAGTTCTTCCACTTCTTCTTCGAGCTCCTCTTTTGTCGGCTCTTCACTAGGTTCTTCGCTTCCCTTTTCTTGCTCTCTTTCTGTATCACTGTCTTCTGGTTTACCGGATTCCTCTTCTTTAGTCTCTTTTTGCTCCTCTTCAACCCGCTCTTCCCTTTCCTCATTCTTCTCCCCACTGCATTCATCTACCGATGCCTCTTTCTCTTCCTTCTCACCTTCGATTTCGGCAGACATACTCAACACTTTACTTTATCTCTATGGATTCGCCCATCTCTTCGGTCACCTTTTCGAGCTCTACTTCGAGAACACCGTTGTTATAGGTCGCTTCGGCTTCACCGGTATCCACCCTAGCGGGCAGTTTCACTTTTTTCCTGTATCGCCTCTTACCATCTACCGAGACGATCAAAAGGTCGTCCTTGACGTTCAGATCGATATTTTCTTTCTCGACTCCCGGGATATCGATGGTGACCATCACATTATCTTCGGTCTCTTGAACATCCGTCAAAGGTGTCCACTCGGACTTTTCCTCACTTTCTGAACTGCGGCTGAAATAGTTTCGAGCGTTACCGAATTCATCTATCTTCGGTTCGCCTCTAGGTCCCTGTCGGACGGAGAAGCCGTAGACCAACGGATCTTTCCCGGTATTCCTACCACGCTCGAGCATCTCTTCCGCCATTTTGCGCATCCTCTCGATCTCTTTGTCCATGTCTCCGAATCCCATCATGTTAGAGAAGTCGAACAGATCACTGAACGGATCTCCTCTTCGCCTTCTATCTCTCTCGCCTTCATCCTCTTCATCATCTCTATAGTTCATATTATCACCATATGTTAACATCCTCTTCCTTTTTCATATCCAATATTATTTTTTTTATCTCGTCTTCTCTCGCATTGAAGTACTTAGCTATTTTCGCTGGGTCGGTCTCTCCCGATTCGAGTACATAGTACAGTATCTCTCTTTTATCATAATCGTCTATTTTTTCGTGGATGTGTTTATACGCCCGCGACAGGGCCTTTTCTTTCAATTTCAGCAGATACTTTCTTTCTCTTTCCAACCTTTCGAAGTCCCTTTTGATACTCTGAATAAGCTTTCTATGTCCTTCGAGGAAGCTTTCTTCTATGATTCCCTCTTCAAGTTTATCTTCGATTTCTTCATATTCCTCGATATCTTCATCTCTGAGTTTTTCTACTTCCGTATCGAACAACTGTGGACCGACGTCTATCCTCAGGGAGAATTCCCTGTTCAACGTGTAGGTCTTCGTCGGCGGTCCGCCTTTCTCGCTTTCGCTCTTTTTTGAAACAACCAAGCCCTTGTCCTCCAGTTTCTTGAGGTGCTTAGAGATGGATTGTTGGCTCGTTTCGAGGCACCTTGACATCTCTAGAGGATAATTCTCTTCTCTGCTCAGGAGCTGCAGTATCCTCCTCCTAGTCCTGTTCTGGAGGAGCCTTATCATCTCATCGAATTCATCCTTTTCCATCCAAACCACTTCTATTATGTATTAAAGAAACAAATAGGGAAAGGGTTTTTAGGAAGCTCACTCGATCTCTATTTTCCTCCCTTCCTTTTCCTCGGGTTCCTTCTTCGGCAGATCGATGGTCAGGATACCGTTCTCCAGGTTAGCGCCGACTTCATCAACGTTGACTTCGTCAGGGAGCGGCAATTTCCTGTAGAAGGACCTGTAGCCTCTCTCACTTCTGAGATAATCTTCGCCTTCTTCTTCGATCTCCTTTTCTTTCTCAGCTTCGATCACCATACCGTCCTTCCGTACTTCGATCTCGATATCGTCTTTGTCCAAACCTGGCATCTCCGCTTCGACCCTGTACTTATCACCGAGATCTCTCAAGTCGGTTACTGGAGTCCTCGCCTGGGGCATCATCCGACTGGAAGTTCTGCCTTCTACTGGCCTTCCGAAGAACCTGTCCAACGTTCTATCTAGGTCCTCGAATATACTGTCCATCTCTCTGAAGGGGCTGAAGAACCAATCTTCTTTTCTTTCTGCTAGCCTTCGGTCCTCCTCTTCATCTTTCCCTTCTTTTTTTTCCTCATCGGCCATTTTTACCACCTCAATTTAACAACCTTGGGTTGTAATGTTTGCATTTAATTATTAAGATGAAGAGGTATATAAAACTTTTGTTCGAGAGCGGTTCTTACCAAGATGATCTCAAAAAAAGTATATGATAAAATCACTCTAGGTCGATCCCGGCGTGCTTCAGTCTTTTTTTAGTATTAGGATACATGTCTACCGTTTCCCATTCTATATCTTCTGCCAATGGTCTCGAGACTTGAGCCACTTTTTTGTAGATCTTTTCCATCTCTTCTCTTGATGTGATCCTGGGATCGGCCATGGCTGCTACGTGGAAATCTATTTCATTCTGCCAAAGATGCTCTATCGCTTTGAATGGAAGCTCGAAGTACTCTTGTTTAGCTCCTGTCTTCTCCTCCCACTCATTTGGAAAACCGGTCTTCAAGGAAACCCTAACATAGGGTATATCGAATCTTCTCAACTGCTGAGCGTAAGAGCTTTCCTTACCAAAAAGTATACCATTGGTCTCCAATATGAAAGTATCGAGATTACCGTCTTCCTCTAGATGATCCAAGAGTTTCATCAGATGTTCTCTGCAGAGCGTAGGTTCTCCTCCGGATATCCTCGCTTTCTCGAGCCCTTTATTGGAAGCTATGTTCAGCAGCTTCTCGGCACTCTGCTCTGCAGAGTAGAATTTTCCGCGGTTTTCCGGCCGATCCCTCCCTGGTCCTACCCAACAAAAATAACACCTGAGATTGCAGCCCACCACGTATCCTGTAACTATCCCTCCATAAACTCCGACGGTATAAAAATCAGTATATTTTCTTTTAGAGCCATCGCAAACGATCTCTCTCGTTCTTTCAGTAAGTTCTAGAGGATCGAAAGGGAAGGCTTCACTTTGCGGTTGAAGTTCCCTCGGGTATTCCTTCTCTCGGCTCACATGTTAAAATTTGGTAGAGAGATTATAAAGGATTTGTCCCAAAAGTAAGAGAGAGGTTCGTAAGACCGTGGAAAAGTCTGAGTATATCCCTACCTCTCATCTTTTTATGAAGAACGAATCGAATTCTCCCGTGGGCTCTTCTTCCTCAACTTCTACCCCATCTACTCTAGCGTGGGGCTGGTTATTTTTACACCACTCTATCAAATCGTTCACCTTCTCCTCTGGTCCTTCGAAGACCGCTTCAACCCTTCCATCTCTCAAGTTCTTCACCCATCCTTTGACTCCTCTCTTTTGGGCTTGATCTCTAGTGTTCGCTCTGAAGAAGACGCCCTGGACCTTTCCGCTGAAGAAAGAATGCTTCCTTATCATCCTATCACCATACCTTCATCGAGGTATAAAATTAAAATCTTTTTGTTCATTTCAATGTATGGAAGAGCCGCCGTTCACACCTATGACTTCGCCGTTGACGTAGGAGCCCATACCGGAAGCCAGATATAAACAGGCATCGGCGATATCTTCCGGGTCGCCCAACCTCTTCACGGGTATGCTTTCAGCCCTTTTTCTACGCTTTTCCTCGGAATATCCCGCTATTATATCCGTGTCGATAGTTCCTGGGGCAACACCGTTTACCGTTATACCTTTCGGACCCAATTCTAACGCTAAAGCCCGTGTTAATCCTAAAAGCGAAGCTTTGCTCACCACATAAGAAACACCGTGATCGGAACCCTTGAAAGCCAGCTGAGAAGACATGTTGATTATCCTCCCCGAGGAAGATTCTTTCAAGAAAGGCAGAGAAAATTTGCAGAGCATGAAAGGGCCTCTAGTGTTCACGGCCATGATCCGATCGAAATCCTCTACCGTTGCTTCCTCTAGATCTTTCCGCTTGTATATTCCGGCGTTGTTCACAAGCATATCCAGCCCGCGGTATTCTTCGGTAAATCTATCGATCATTTCTTTACAATCGTTTTCCTTACTCACGTCTCCTTTCAAAAGCATCCCCTTCGACGATGCATCCACTTGATCCAACACCTGCTTCGCTTTCTCGTCGTTCGAGCGATAATTGATGCCTACTGTAGCGCCTTCTTCCGCAAATCTTTTCGCGATAGCTCTGCCGATACCTCTCGAGGCTCCAGTGACGAGAGCCTTTTTTCCTTCCAACATCTCGGTCATATCCTTCGATAGGATGGTGACAGTTAAAATGATTTTTGATTGGTGTTTTAAAAAACAGATCAAGCGAGATTTGAAATAGATCGCACTATCTTCAGTAGACCATCAGCATCTACAATAAGAAAAGTTTAATATCTCGCACCACTTGAACAGGGAAAAGATGCACCAACAGAAGCTGAAAAAAGAGATCGAAAATGTACACGAGAGGACTTCTAGAAGTGAGGAAACAGGCTTGGTAACTTATTGGGATGAGAAGGAATTCTACAGCGAAGAAGGAAAAGCTGTCGACGTTTTCTCGCTCATCTTCCGAACAAGGGGTTGTTCATGGTCCTATACCTCGGGCTGCTCGATGTGCGGCTACTACACCGACACGAATCCCTATATCGGCGACGAAGATTTAAGAGAACAGCTGGAACGGGCTTTAACTGAATACGATGGGCAGGACATAGTCAAAATATATACGTCTGGAAGTTTTTTTGACGAAAGAGAGATCGACGAAAGACTAGCATTGGAGATACTGCAAGCCTTCGAGGCGGAAAAGATAGTAGTGGAGAGCCGGCCCGAGTTCATCGATGTAGAAAAGATCGAGTCGTATTCTAAAAAAGTTGATACTTTAGAAGTCGCGCTCGGATTGGAGTCCGCAGACGATTTTGTTCTGAAGAACTGCATCAACAAAGGTTTCACCTTTGGCGATTATAAGGAGAAAGTTAAACAGATATCTGAACACGTTTCTATCCGAACATACCTTCTACTGAAACCACCTTTTCTTTTTGAAAAAGAAGCTATCGATGATATTATAGAGTCCATAAGAAAAATAGAAGATCTCACCGATATAGTTTCTATCAACCCCGTTAATGTACAGCGAGGAACCTTGGTGGAAAAATTATGGAAAAAAAACCTTTATCGGCCTCCCTGGCTCTGGTCAATAATCGAGATCCTTTCTGAAGAGGATGTGTCCGATACCACAGTTTTCATCTCGGAAGCCGCTATAGGCTCAAAAAGAGGAGCCCACAACTGCGGCGAGTGCGAGGATAGGTTCAAACAGATAATCCACGACTATAACCTAACTCAAGATGATCACCTATTGAAAGACGTCACAGAGTGTAGCTGCCGAGAAAGGTGGAAAAAGGAGACGAATATAGAACCCTTCCTGTTCTTCAGAGGAACTCCTGAATTATTGCGCAGCCGCCACCCTAGAACTCACCGCGGGTAGTCATTGAAAAATATATCCTGAGTAGGTCGAGCGAATTTTTTGAAAACTATACGAAAACATTCATTTCGACACAAAAGTATAAATATCAAAATCAGGGTTAAAAGGATAGAGTACGTAATCATACCCCAGTGTTAAATCCTCCTCTATATCACGAGGGAAAACATGAAAAAAAGAAAGCTAAACTTTGTGGTAATATTCTGCCTTATATTTGTACTTCTATTTTTTGCTTTCAACGTCGTCGCCGTATGGACGGTTGGAGAAGAGTACGAAAACGGGCAAAAAAGAGATGCAACGATTGAAGAAGATATCTATGCAGTATCTATAGATATCACATCGCCTGCTGAAGGTGAAATATTAAACGTGAGCGACGTCACAGTAGGATGGAATTCTCAGGACGCTGATTCTCACGAGATCAAGATCGATGGAGGAGGATGGAATGCTACAGATTCTGCTACATCCCATAACTTTACAGACCTTCAAGACGGGAATCACTCCGTAGATGTAAAGGCCGTGAACGAAACTAATAACAACAATGTGACAGACACCGTAAATTTCACCGTCGATGCGACTCCCCCCGTGATCGATATCATAGCTCCTGCTGAAGGCAAAATCTTCGACGTCAATGAAGTCACTATCGAGTGGAACGGCAGCGACAATACCACTGGCATAGATAACTATGAAGTAAGGTTGAACGGAGGGAACTGGAGAGATAAAGGTACCTATACAAATCACACCTTCTCAGACATGAATGATGGGAATCATACTGTGGATGTGCGGGCTTGGGATAACGCTAGCAACTCTAATACCGATACGGTCAACTTCACGGTAGATACCACTCCACCCCAGATCGATATAAATGAACCGCTTGAGGGCGAGGCCTTCGATGTAGATGAAGTCACCGTAGCATGGAACGGGAGCGATGCAACGACCGGGATAGATTATTACGAAGTCAGGATCGATAACGGAAGTTGGATCGATAAAGGCAACGGTACTAATCACACTTTTTCAAATCTAGCCGAAGGTGAACATACTGCAGAGGTGAGAGGATGGGACGATGCCGGGAACAGCCGCATCGAAAACGTAAACTTCACCGTGGATAAAACGCCGCCCGATATCGAGATCACCTCACCCTCAGAGAACGAGATTGTTAACGAATCAGATGTAACGGCTGAATGGACCGGCAGCGACAACATCAGCGGGATCGATCATTATGAAACCAGGATCGACGGGAACAATTGGACTGACGTGGGAAATGACCTTCAATACACCTTCACCAACCTCTCCGATGGTGACCACACCATAGAAGTGAAAGCCTGGGACAACGCCGGAAACAGCCGCACGGACAGCGTGAACTTTACGGTAGATACCACTCCACCTCAGATGGATATTAGTGAACCAGTTGAGGGCGAGGCCTTCGACGTAGATGAAGTCACCGTAGCATGGAACGGGAGCGATGCAACGACCGGGATAGACCATTACGAAGTCAGGATCGACAACGGAAGTTGGATCGATAAAGGCAACGGTACCAACCATACTTTCTCAAATCTAGCCGAAGGTGAACATACCGCAGAGGTGAGAGGATGGGATAATGCCGGGAACAGCCGCATCGAAACAGTAAACTTCACCGTGGATAAAACACCGCCCGATATCGAGATCACCTCTCCCAGCGAGAACGAGGCAGTTAATGAATCTGATGTAACGGCGGAATGGACCGGCAGCGACAATATCAGCGGGATAGACTATTATGAAACCAGGATAGACAATGGAAGTTGGATCGCCGTCGGTAATGACACTTCCTACACGTTCATGGACATCTCGGACGGTAACCACACCATAGAGGTGAAAGCATGGGACACCGCGGGTAACAACGCTACTGACATGGTCAATTTCACCGTTGACACCTCCCTCCCAGATGTGAATATCACCGAGCCGCAGGAAGACGAGCTCTTCGATGTAGATGAAGTCACCGTAAAATGGAACGGGAGCGATGAGATAACGGAGGTGGATTATTACGAGGTCCGGCTCGACGAGGGGAACTGGACTTACGTGGGGGCCAACACTAGCCATACTTTCTCAAATCTGAGCTCTGATGAACACTCAGTGGAAGTGAGAGTTTACGACTTGGCCGGTAACCACGATACTGACAGCGTTAACTTCACCGTCGATACCGCTCCTCCCGAGATAAACATCACTCAGCCGGAGGAGGGAGAGATGATCAACGAGGACTCTGTAACTATCCAATGGACCGGGGATGGTTATCCCAGCGGGATCGACTATTATGAGGTCCGGCGGAACAACGGTTCTTGGTCTAACGTTGGGACCGATACTCAATATACGTACAGCAATCTGGATGAGGGGGTGCACGTGGTGGACGTCCGTGCAACGGATAACGCAGGGAACAGTGCGATTGAAACCGTGAACTTTACTATAGATACTATCCCACCCGATATACAGATAGATATGCCGGGAGAGGGAGACATATTAACGAGCGGCGACGTGACCGTCGGATGGAACGGCAGCGATGACAGGACCGGGATAGATTATTACGACGTCAGACTCGACGGCGGTAATTGGACTTCGGTCGGTAACGAAACTGAATACATATTTGAGAACGTCTCGGATGGAGAACACACCGTTGAGGTCAGAGCTTGGGACAAAGCAGGGAACAGTGAAACCAAGATGGTGAATTTCACCGTGGATGCGACACCACCTGTTCTCGAGATACTGGAGCCTCAGGAGAACCAGTATATAGACCAAGATGAAGTGACCGTAGAATGGAATGCCACGGATAACATCACTGGGATCGACTATCACGAGGTCAGAATCGATGGGGGTAATTGGATAGACGTGGGGGCTGAAACCAATTACACTTTCTCCAACCTCGATGACGGAGAGCACACTGTAGACGTTAAAGCTTGGGATAAAGCAGGGAACAACAATACTGAATCTGTGACCTTCACCGTCGATACGACCCCACCAGTTGTGAGTGTGGATGAACCCGGAGAGAACGAGATATTGACGAGTTCTAATGTAACGGTCAATTGGACCGCTACGGACGATACCAGCGGGATCGACTATTACGAAGTCAGAATCGACGGCAGTAATTGGACCTCGGTCAGTAACGGAACCGCAGACATATTCGAGAACGTCTCGGATGGAGATCACACCGTAGAGGTCAGAGCTTGGGACAAAGCAGGGAACAACGACACATCTATTGTGAATTTCACGGTGGATTCCACACCGCCTGTTCTCGAGATACTGGAGCCTCAGGAGAACCAGTATATAGATCAAGATGAAGTGACCGTAGAATGGAACGCTACGGACAACACAAGCGGGATAGATTTCTACGAGGTCAGAATCGATGGAGGTAATTGGATAGATGTCGGGAGCGACACCAATTACACTTTCTCCAACCTCGATGACGGCGAGCACACTATATACGTTAAAGCATGGGATAAAGGAGGTAACAACAATACTGAATCTGTAACCTTCACCGTCGATACGACATCACCATCTGTCGATCTCGAAAGCCCTGGAGAAGGTGACGTGCTCGAAGAAGATTCCATAACGGTCAATTGGAGCGGAAGCGATGATACCAGCGGGATAGATCATTACGAGATCCGGCTCGACAGTGGGGATTGGACCGATGTGGGTACAAATACGAGTCACGTTTTGGAAGATCTACTAGAAGGTGAACGCACGGTGGTAGTGAAGGCAGTCGATAAAGCTGGAAATGATGCCACCGATGATGTGAATTTCACTATAGACCTTCCTCCATCTGTAAATATAATCTCGCCCGAAGAAGGTGAAGTCCATAGAAAATCAGACCTCAAGGTGGAGTGGAAGGGTTATTACAACATAACTGATATGGATTACTACGAGATCAAGAAAGACTCCGGAAGTTGGATCAACGTAGGCACCTCCACGAGCTATACCTTCCAAGACATAGCTGAGGGCCTACACTCCATAAGAGTCAGGATCATAGATGACTGGGGAAGGAGTGGAACTGACGAAGTGAACTTCACCGTAGACACCACCTCTATATATGTTGAGAGCACTTCGCCTGATGAGGGTTCTATCCTGGGAGAAGATCAGGTGATGATAGAATGGTTCTCCAACAATGCGAGTTATCATGAGATCAGGTTGAACGGGGGTCTCTGGATCGACGTGGGCTCTGACACCAGCTACACCTTTTCCGGCCTCTCGGATGGAGAACACACCGTAGATGTTAAGGCGGTGAACTCAACAGAGACTCACATGGACTCTGTGAATTTCACAGTGGACACCGCGAAACCTTATATAGATATCATCACGCCGGTAGAAGACGAGGTATTCGCAAAGGGTAATGTGACGGTAGAATGGAGCGGAGGAGATAATACCAGCGGGATAAATCATTACGAGATAAGGATAGACGGCGAAGACTGGATCGATGTCGGAGCCTACACCAATCATACCTTTATCGACCTAAAAGACGGAAACAGGACGGTTGAGGTCCGAGCATGGGATAAAGCTGGGAACAACGCTACAGATGTGGTGAACTTCATCGTAGACAAAACTCCGCCTGAGCTAAATATCACGGCACCACAGGAAGGTGAAAATTTCGACATAGACGATATCACAGTACTTTGGAACGCTACCGATGAAACAATGGGGGTCGATTTCTACGAGGTAAGGATCGATGGGAATAACTGGACGGATAAAGGCAACTATTCAAACCACACCTTCTCCAACCTAGCGGAAGGAGAACACACGGTTGAAGTTCGAGCTTGGGATAACGCTGGGAACAATCAAACTGCCGTGGTCAATTTCACCGTAGACATGACTCTTCCCGAGGTGAATATTGGCGCCCCAGCAGAAGGTGAGGTGATACCTGAGTCGGATATCACTGTTGAATGGACTGGAAGCGATGATGTCAGCGGGATCGATTTCTATGAGGTGAGGATCGACAGCCAAGATTGGATCGATGTGGGGAACGATACCGAGTACACCTTCCTGGGTGTGGAAGACGGTAATCATACAGTCGAAGTCCGAGCCTGGGACAAGGCCAGTAATTTCCTGATAGATAGCGCCGACTTCACCGTTGATGCCACTCCGCCCGAGATCGATATCACGACACCTGCCGAGGGAGAATCTTTCAACACCGATGAAGTTACAGTGGAATGGGCCGGTAACGATTCCACCACGGGGATTGACTTCTACGAGGTGAGGATCGACGGGGAAAATTGGATCGACCTGGGGACCGATA
>JAZKSH010000006.1:0-39013 GCA_036626195.1 Thermoplasmatota archaeon
GGATACAAGAGTTTCTTGGAAGCCGAGTAAACCCGCTTCTAGAACTTTTTTAACCTTCTTTTTTTATAACCTCTACACCACCAGGAGGGAGCACCCTCAATATCTCTTCCACAGGGACCCTGAAATGATCCGACATCTCCTTTGCGAATTCATTTAAATCCTTTTTGCCCGGTACGAACACGACTTCTTTTTCTATAATCTCGTCCTCCCGATCTTCTAGAGCTAAAGAAGGGGCACACATTATCTTCTTCTTACCTTTGTATTCTATCTCGGTTAGAGCGGCTTCCATAGGTAGATCGTTCCTGTAATTCCTTTTACCCCTTATGACGAAAGCCCCGGTAGGAAGGGATTCACCTGCCTCGGCGGTCTTGCTCACCTGGCTCGGTTTTACCCAGTAAGCACGCCCCGCGGCTATACCTCTCTTCCATTCTTTCGAATGTAATATCGCATACTGACACGCCTCTTTCAACGTTTTTTCGCCTATCTCTTCCTTCTTCCCTCTCTTGATCACCACGCTCGGAGCGCCGCCGGCGTCGGCATGAGCGTATCTATCGTGCTTTTCCATATATTTCTTGACCACCTCTTCGTTCGTTTTGGTGTCCTTTCCGGCGATTACCATATGCCCTTCACTGGAGATGAACCATTTGAATCTATCAAACCAGTATGTCGCGGTTTCCTTTTTTTCCTCTTTCCGCTTCTCTTCTTTCTCCTTACCGGCTTCTATCTCCTTTTTCGTTTCCTCGATAGCCGTTTTCGCACCCTTTATCTTCCTTTTACACTCTTTGCCTTTATTGTAATGCGCCTGAGCGTTCTCGTTCACGTCCTTCCTGAAATCGAGTTTAACATTTTCTGAATACTTTTCTTCATCCACCTTTCCCTCCAGCCCCACCACTATATATTCGTCGGAATCGTTGAGTTGTAAAACGGAGTCTTCGTTCCTAAGAGATGAGTAGATCTCTTCACGATCTCCCTCTCTCCTTGCCTTTTTCACTCTTTCGAGCAGATCTTTACATCTCTGGTAATTTTGATAGATGAGTTCGGCCTTCACCCTGTTCTCTTTCTCTTTCTGTTTGAGATTTTTTACCGCCCGCTGCTGACTCTTTAATTTTCTTTCCAATCTGTTCTCCTCGGCTCTCTCTTCTTTCTCCTCCTGGCTCTCTTCCTCTCTAAAGGCCAAGTCCAGGGCGTGGTTGTAACTCTCCACCTTTTCCTGCGGCATGTCTTCGTAGGTGGCAAGTGAAAATGGCACGGCATCGATAGCCCCGCCTTCTCCATCTTTGATGAGTCGAGGTTCTAACTCTTCCTCTTCCGCCTGCTCTCTCAGCTTTTGAATCGCGGAATACAACTCATCGGTTAGTTCCTGGGGCTCTTCCATGTTCTTATCGACGCCTAGACGGCAACAGATCTCCTCCGCATATTTACCGCCGAGGTTCAACCCGACTGCTAAAGTCCTGACAAGATCTTTCTCCGACTCTTCTAATATTTCTTCAAGACTCTCTCTATCCAGTTCAAACGGCTGTATCCTCGAGGGGGGAAACTTGTACTTTCGGCCCTCCTTCAACTCTCTATGACTCCAGGATTCAGAGCGATAAGGAACTAATATATGCTTTTCCCCCTCCAATATCAGATTACCCTTGCCGAATATCTCGAAGATCAGCCTGCTCTTCCTCTTTTTCTGTAACTCAAAAGTGACCACCCTGTCGAACTCGTGCTGTTTCACTCCCATTATCTTCGCATTTCCTGTGTACTTCCTCATGAGCATAACGTAATCTCCCGGTTCCATCGGGTTATCTTTATCTTCTCTTGTTAGATAGAGACCTTTACCGACCTTGAAGAGCAGCATCTTGGTGCCCTCCCCAGGCATATATATTCGGAAGAGGATCTCTCCCTCATTGGGTTGATAAATTTTCTTTAGATGACCACCCTCTAAAGATTTCAACTCACGGACTGCCGCTTTTACCTCTAATGACTCCATCTCTTCTTTCATCATCAAGGCAATCTCCTCCCGTCATTTATTATTTTTACCATCATCGAAGTAGAAATCTATGGTTGCATGACCCGTTGTAAGAGAACAGGGAAAAATCTTATATCGACTGCTTCAATCATACTCTCCACAGGAGGTAAAATATGAGGATAAGATGGCACGGGCACGCGTGTTTTGAGATAGGCGATGAGGATATCATAGTGACGGATCCACATGACGGTAAAAGCATCGGGATCAATCCCCCGCAGGTAGAAGGAGATATCATCCTGGTTTCTCACGATCACTACGATCATAACGCGGTTAGAGAAGTTGAAAAAGAAGAAAGTACGGTGGTGAAAGAATCTGGAGAAAGAGATATAGATGGTTTTAAGATAAAAGGGATCAGGTCCTATCACGATGAAGCCGAAGGGGAAAAAAGAGGTGAAAACATCATCTACCGATTCGAAAGCGAAGGTACGAAATTCTGCCATCTAGGCGATCTTGGACATATGCCGGATCAAGAAATCGTAGAGGAGATAGGCGAAGTAGATTTTCTTTTCATCCCGGTTGGTGGGAATTTTACCATAGAGCCCGAGGAGGCAAAAGAGGTCATAGATATGATCGAGCCTAAGATAGCGGTGCCGATGCACTTCAAGACCAGCGGACTTTCTCTAGATATCAAAACCCTTGAACCTTTTATGGCTCAATACCCTGAAGAAAAGAAACATAAATTGGGTATAGAGTTAGATTTCATACAGCAAGACCTGCCCAGTACAACTGAAGTATGGGCTTTTTCACTCTAAGAAAAAGATCAATCGGTCAATCTTCCAGGTATCCCAGACCCTCTTCTATCCTCCCCATCTCGATAGGTGTAGTCTCTTCTCCTATAACAGCGCCTTTGGTATTAGCCGCTATGCAGGTACCTATCCAGCCGGATCCGTGGTTCGCAGTGCCCTTGTTCACGGGAACTTGAAACAGTTCCTCGAGCATCTCGAGCTCTTCGTCAGTAACCCTGGGATGACACAACAGTCCTTTGTTCGTCGCCACGCCTACCGAGCCGACCATCTTTATGTCAGCTATGGTGCCTTTTTTGACTTCAACTCCGAGTTCGGACCTGATGGTTTTTTCAGCCTCCTCCCCGATTTCTGGGTGGATAAGGGCTCCGTGATCGTTCAGCAAAATATTATTTCCTAGAGCGTTCTGAGGATCGGGTATAACTGTCACATCTACTTGGTCAAGAAGCTTTTCGATCTCTCTCTCTTCGATTATATCTGAAACGATCGCTCCATTAGAATTGATATCCATCAGCGCACCGTTTACCCTTGTCCCTCCTACCGTAGTCCTTATCACGTGGGTCTCTAACGCTTGCTCGAAGACCTCTTTTTTCACGGGAGGTATAACGGTCAAGTCGTCCGACGCGGCCGAAAATACACCGATATACGGGTGTGACTCTATCGCGTGTTTCGTAAGCATAGATCACTCTCTCGGGATGGAAACCTCGACTATCCCGTCTTCAAACTTTATAGCCTTCACCTTTATTTTGGAAGGGGGTTTCTTTATCCCTCTCGACCATATCTCCTCGTTCGTACTCGAGTCTATCCAAACATCCTCCTGGGGGACGTTCATATTGTTGGCTACATGTTCTCTAACGAGTTTCATCGCTCGAGAAGCTCTCTTGCTGCTCGGGCTTCTCTTCGCTTCCCTGAGCGGGATGTCCATTATCCTCTCTTCTGTATCAACCATGATCCATCACCAGATCGACTACCGTCTTCACTCGTCCGTATCGTCCTGGCGCCAGTTCCTTCTTTTGGGATGCTGAGTGAACCTTCGGTTGGTCCTCTGCATTACCCAGGCCGGGACTCTTTTGTTCTGTTTAGACTTCTTTAGCAGTCTTCGTTTTTTAGGGCCTGACTTATTGCTCGACATTTTTATTACCTCCTTTTGATATTGATCTCCTTTTTTTCTCCGCTGAGTTTCTTTAACAATTCTTTTAAAGTCTTGTCGTCGATCTTTCCCTGGGTAGCTCCTCTTTGAGCTAGAGCGATTATCTGAGATTCTATCTTCTCTGCAAGCTGCGGTCTTGCCACCCTTACCCTTCCCAATCTCTCCCTTGCATCAGTGGTCATCACCTTCCTGAGCATGGCCTTCTTCTGCGCTTCCATCTTCTCTTCAGCTTCTTTTCTCGACTCTTGAGATTCCTGGCTATCCTTTATCTCCTGCATCTTTTTTTCCTTTATCTTCTCTAGTTCCTCTTCATCAGCCATCTTCCCACCTGACTATATCAAATTTATAGATATTTAGACAATTCAGGATTGTCTTTGGCCATATCTTTCATTATCTCGTGAGAGAGATCATCCAGTAAAGATTGACCTTCAGGAGTTATCGTCCTGCCATCTTCTGATTTTTCTATCAAGCTTTCTGATTCGAGCTGCTGTAGGCATTTTCTGATTATGGAACCAGAGCCCTTCTCTACGTGACTCGGCTTCGATCCCCTTCTTTGTTTACCGCCGTATTTGCCACGCAGTTTGGCCACACCTATCGGACCTTCCGTGTAGACGCTTCTCAGCACGGCCGAGACCCTATCGTACCACCAATCGGGCTGATCCGGGCCTTTCTCCTTGTGGACCCCCGTTTTCACGAATCTCGCCCAATCTGGCTCTTGGATGCCGTCTTTATCTCGCAGCTCCTCGCTCAATTTTTCGATCAGCTTGTTCGGAGGGACATCATATACTGTTACCATGCTCTATTACACTCCAGATAAGTTATTACCGAGTATCCTGTGCATACTCAAGACCTATTATTAAATATTTCCCCCGAGTCGATGTTCGATCTTGAGCGAATATATTCGTAAGATCCGATGACTCAGTAATATATTTCGGCATTCAATCGAGGTATCATAGCATTGAAACAGGCAGTTTTGATACAATCTTTTCTTTCCACTCTGCCCTGCGTAAGTAGACCTATAGCTCCCACTTCCTCTCCTCTTTCACCGAGCGCTATCTTTAGCCTGCTAGCGAGAGTCCCTCCTTCCTTCAGCTCTCCCACCCATGCGTCGGGAATAGGAAAACCCGGGCCGTGAGCGGTCGAGGTGAAACCGAACTTGTCTTCTATGACCACGTACTCTAGAGAGAAGGGACCTCCTTCGATCTCTAGGATTCCGCTCTCCACTCCTATACCGTAATCGTAGCCTTCAGGTATCTCTACTCTCTTTCTCGCGCCTTCGACGATCTCACGGTTGAAAGGTTGATCCTTGACGCTTTTCGGCTTCCTGCAATCCAATTCAAAATCGAAATGCTCCTCTAACGCTTCGCTGACGCCTTCTTTTTTTACATCACTTTCAGAGCCGAGATGTACCTTCACAGGGGTCGACCGTTCACCCATCTCGTTTATCTCACCCTCTCTTATCCTGCTGGAGCTTACCGGGAGGAGGTCTTCCGCTAAAACTGGTTTGACCTCAATCAATTCAAGAGGTTCTTTCCCCCTCTCTTCTCTCATCCGGTTTACCTTTTCGCCCCTCTCTTTGGTCTCGTAGGAAACCACGAGGGAATCAAAATCCTCTTCGACCGCCTTCTCGTAAGGGTCGTTTATCTCGACGATGGACCAGCCTTCGTAAGGAGCTAAGAACCTTTCGAGCGCTTTTCTTCTCTCGTCATAGGGTCTTTGCACTTCGGGTTTCCAATCCTCGAGCATCTCGTCTGAAACCAGGCCGATGATAGTTTTACCTCCCTCGCTCTCTTTCAAAGCCCTTCTCAGCAGCTTTTCATGGCCAATATGAATATGGTCGAAGGTCCCGCCTAATACTACTTTTTTGCTCATCCGTCTTCACCAGATATTTTAAATAAGCTCACCAAAGGAAAGTGAAATAGGCGACTAAGATAAGAACTGCCAGCAGCACATAAAATATGTACTGTTTTCTCTTTCTCTTTTTCATCAGTTCCTGATATTCCTCTCTACACTTCTCCGAACAGAAGTCCTTTTCTAGAGGAATCGGTTTTGCACATATCTTACAGTGTTTATGCTGCTCCATGTTTCCATATCGTTGAAAGGAGATAAATTATTTTTCCATGGTCATCAGGGGAGAAGCTCCAATCTCTCTTCTATCTGGCCGAGCTTCTCTTCCGGCAGGGCCTCGGGATCGAGGTTTATTATCAAAATGCCCTCTTGGACCTTCGTCACTTTCACAAGATTGTCCAAGAAGGTGATGAACTTATCGAAGGTGTTATTTTCTAGAAGGGCTTCAACTCCTTCTATCATCGCGGTACCGCCTTTTTCTTTTAAAAAATTGGTGATACTGTGTGCTATCAGAACAAGTACGGATGGATCAAAATTCTCTTCCTTGGAAGGATCGCCCAACCTATGATAGCTGATCATCTCTTCGGGAAGGTTGTACTTCTTTCTTATCTTTTCCGCTTTTATTTGAGTCAGCAGATATCCCATACCGTCTTTTCTCATCCTCTCTAAGGCTAGACTAAAACTTTTCTCCGGTCTCTCTTCTTTGAGCAGGTAAGCTCTGCCGCCTTCCAATTCCGGTCTTTTCTCACCATCTTCATAGATGGTGTTGAGGAGATTCCTTCCACTCTCGATAATACTTCTTTTATCGAAATCTCCTTCCTTTTTTTCGTCTCTGACCATTTTCTACCTTTATTATATAAACTAGTATTTTCACTAATAAATCTTTTCTCCTTTCGCATTCCTTCTCTATCGGTGGCCGTAAACTGCATAGAACGGCTCTCTTCTCTCCACTTTGACGAAGCCGTACCTCTCGAACTGGATGATATCGCCCTTCTCAGTCTCCTCTAGATTTTTTTCGCCGAGGCCTTTTTCCTTCGTCGCATCGGGCCGTTCAACTTCAACATCGAAACCGTCGCAGAGCCACTGTATCTTAAGGATATCTTTGTTCTCGAAGCCGGTTATCTTGCCTTTCTTCCCTTCAAGCATGATATTGCAGAAATTTTTGAGCCTTATCTCCTCCCCCTGGTGGTCTTCCAATTCCTTTCTAGGGATGAAGACGGTATCGCCAGTTTCTAACTCTCGGTAACCTCTATCCTTGTGACTCGGATGTCTAGAGACCTTAGCTTTTTCTATATCTATCTCACCCACAAGTTCGATCTTCACCGGATCGGGTACAAAAAAATACCTGTTAGCTTCCGGGTCGACGACCTCCCTATTCTTCGCATAGAGTTTTGACGCCGGCACCTCTATGTCTGTACTGGAAAGACCGAAATCTAAAATGAACTCTCTCAAAGCCTCGGGTCGTATTCCTCTCCTTCTCAGAGACTGCAGCGACCACGTTCTTAGGTCCTCCCAGCCCTCTATCTCGCCATCCGCTATCTTCCTCTGTAATTCACTCTTACTTAAACTCACGTCCTTCAACCTCAGCATCCCGTAGTGTAAAAATTCGGGACTCTCCCACCCGAAGATATCCCAAATATACTCCTCCATCCTGTCCTCGATTACTAAGTCCTTTCCTCTCAATATGTGGGTCATGCCGAGAAGATGGTCGTCTATAGCCCAAGAGAATTCCAAAAGAGGCCAGACACGATATTCGTCTCCAACCAAGGGATGTGTTCTTTCTGAGATGCGGAAGAGAACTCTGTCTCTGAACGCTGGATCGGGATGCTCCATATCGGTTTTTAATCTCAGCACGGCTTCACCTTCTTCGAAACTTCCATCCAACATTCTGTCCCAATCTTCGAGATTCTCCTCTACACTCTTGTTCCTGTGCCGGCATTCCACACCTTTTTTCCTATTCTCCCTCAATTCTTCCGCACTGCACTCACAAACATACGACTCCCCCATCTCTATTATCTTCTCAGCGTACTCGTAATAGGTATCCATCCTGTCGGACTTGTAATATGTTTCGTGCCAGTCCACGTTCAGCCATTCCAACCCCTCCTCGATCATATCGTAAGCTTCCGGTAGAAGTTTTTTCTCCTCAGAACCGATGGTATCGTCGAAGAAAAGTATCAACTTTCCGTCGTACTTTTTAACGTACTCATCGTTTAGAAGGATCATCCTGGCGTTGCCTATGTGAAGTGGTCCCGAAGGATAGGGAGCCATCCTCATCACAACTTCGTCCGCGTCGAGTTCTGGCAGTGCTTCTTCTTCCTCTTCTTTTTCTTCCTCGAAAAACTCGGGCATCAATTCCTTGAGTTTCTTTTTCTGTTCCTCCAAAGAAAGTTCGTTGATCTCCTGAACAGTTTCACCGACGATCTCCTTCGTCCCTGCAGGATCTTCTCTGCATTCATCGGACTCGCCCATGACTTTGCCCATCACCGGACCTATGTCCGCTTCACCTTCGAATTTGACGGCGTTCCTCAAAGCGTACTTCCTGATGATCTCTTCTCTTTCATCGGTCATATCTGAACGATAAATCGAGGATGATATATGGGTTTTTGCCCTGATGGATGCAGAAAATAAAAGACAAAAATCGATCTACTGACGCCGTTTCTTTTAAACTATGCCTTTTTTACCGCCCTTTTCTCCTCCTTTGAAAGAAGCTTCACTTGTACTGGTAGCAATTATCGCAGTACCATCTTCCGGACTCTTCCATGTACCTGAGCTCCTCACCGCAGTCCGGACAAGTTCTAGAGCGGTCTTCAGGTGAAGAGGAGAAACCTCTGCTGTTCTGGTCTTTTTGTGCCGAACTCTGTCCGGGCTCCATCACTTCGACCCCTTCCATGTCATCGAGACTCATACTCGACTGTCCCGACTGAGGGGCATATCCAGACCCTCCAGACTCGGTAGACCCACTAGACTCACTGCTCCAACTTCCAGTTCCCCCCGCGGAAGGAGACCCTTGTGGATCAGGGATCATATCCGAGCGGTAAGGACCCGGAAGTATACCTTCTCTAGCGAATCGGTACAGAGCGGCCACGAAGACGCTTTTCATAGCCGTGTAAAGAGCAAAGATTACCAAAAGGTAAATCACTAGCAAGATTAACACGATAAGGAGAGGTACTCCCACCATCAAGGCGGCGAAGAAGGGAAGAATACCAAGAAGCCCCAGCAGGATGAATATTAACCCAAAACCGATATTTCCGGCGATGGTTTCACCCCAGGTGTCCTTGAATAATAACGCGCTGTTCTTCACTGAGGAAAATATTCCCTCTTTTTCGAGGAGAAGTACCGGGAGTATAAAAAAGGTGGCATAAGTCCAAGCCATGCCTAAGAGACTTCCAATGAAACTTCCGAGCAGACCCAATTTCTTCCTAAGGAATCTCCGAGCAATTCTGATTATCAAACCTACAGTCGCCGAAAGCACAGCCCATCCGAGAAGTTTGGTCCATTTGCTCGCAGCGATCTTTAACCCGTTGCCGAAATTGGGATCCTTACCTCTAAACTTCTCGGACGAATAAGCTACGATGGACGCGTTAAACAAGATGCCGACGAAGGTTAAAATGACATAAACCAAGAACAGGAAGGCGATAGTTACATACTCGTTTCCTATGGGCAACACGAAGAAGTAAAAGGGGACTAGAAATGACACGAGGACTATGCCAGAGCAGACAAGACTCACGATCGGATAGACCATAAGCTTCTTCTCCGACATCACGACTCCCCAGCTGGTTTTCATCAGCTTCCATGCCCTCGATATTCTAGCCAGAAATCTGATGCTCTTACCTCCTTATCTACTCGATTTAGTGGTTGTAACTGCGTATTATACCATTATCATTATATACTATATTTATAACTTTGTATCCAGGTCGTCCTATCCTAGTTTGTCATTATCGAGACCTTCAGGATGTTGCTCAAGGTGAGCCCCTAAAATCGCGGCAAGACAAGTCTTATTTATCAGTGGAAGATAAACATATCCGCATGTTCATCTCTATAGATATAGGAGGTACCTTCACCGATTTCGTGGTGATAAAAGAGGGGATCACTCACTTCAAAGTCCCTTCTACACCCGCGTCCCTCGAAAAGGCGATACTCAACGGTCTGAAAAAAGAAGGTGTAGAGATCGAAGAAGGATCCGAGATATTCCACGGTACCACGGTAGCTACCAACGCTTTTCTCGAGAGGGAAGGTATCGAAACCGCCTTCGTGACCAACAAAGGTTTCGAGGACATCCTCTTCATAGGTAGGCAGACTAGGGACGAACTTTATGACCTGAACGTTAAAAAGCCGAAGCCCCCGCTGAAAAGAGAAAATACGTTCGGAATTTCCTGCCGGCTCGGTCCCAAAGGCAACGTCATCGAAGACGTTTCAGGAGACGAAGTCGTTAAAATAGCGGAGGAAATCGAGAAAAAAGATCTGTCGGCTTCAGTTTGCTTACTCCATTCTTACAAAAATTCAGAGCTGGAAAAGGAAGTGGGCAAAATTTTAGAAAAACATGATATCGATCACTCCCTTTCGAGCGAAGTGACAGGAGAGTTCCGTGAATACGAGAGGGGTATGACCACCCTTCTCAACGCTTATCTCAACCCTTTGATCGAAGATTACTTCGACTCCGTAACTGAAATATTAGGAAAAGAACCGTACATAATGAAATCGGGAGGAGGACTCGAAAGGGCTTCAAAGGTGAAAGCTGTGGACTGCCTTTACTCCGGCCCGGCGGGAGGCGTCTCTGGAGGAGCTTACATCTCCAAGATGATGGACGTCGATAACCTCATCACCTTCGACATGGGGGGAACGAGCGCGGACATGGCCGCTGTAATCGACGAGGAGATGGCCTGGAGAGACGAAGGTGAGATCGGCGGTTTTCCAGTACAGACCAAGATGGTCGATATAGTTACGGTGGGGTCCGGCGGCGGAAGTATAGCTAGAAAAGACGAAGGCGGGGCTCTGAGAGTGGGACCGGAAAGTGCGGGAGCTGAACCCGGCCCGGTCTGCTATGGAAGAGGCGGGGAAGAGTCTACAGTTACAGACGCGCTACTACTCATGCGGTACATCGATCCCGATTATTTCTTAGGAGGGAAGATCGATCTAGAGATAGAAAAGACGGAAAGAGCGGTGGATTTACTAGCGGACGAACTCGAGATGGATCGGGAGGAGACCCTGATGGGCATATTCAGGGTAGCGAACTCCAAGATGGCTAGGACCATGAAAAGCATCACCGTCGAGAGAGGTTTAGATCCGAAAGATTTCTCTATATTAGCTTTCGGAGGGGCCGGCCCTCTGCACGCCGCCTTTTTGGCCGAGGAACTGGGTATTAAAAAAGTGATAGTGCCGCCCATGGCCGGTGTCTTTTCCGCGCTGGGCATGGTAACGGGCGACGTTATCCACGATCACAGCAGAACGGTTCTAACTTCCATAGATGATCAGAGCGTGCTTGACGAAGCTATAACGGACCTAAAACGGCGCAGCGGGGAGGAGGGAGAAGAGATCGTACTGCTCGGTCTTCGATATAGAGGGCAGAGTTATCACCTGAATGTTCCTTACACCTCGAAAGAAGAAACCATCGAAAGGTTCCATGAAGAACACGAGAGGAAGTACGGTTATTACGACCGCGACGAAGATATAGAAGTCGTCAGAGTACATCTAGAAGTGAGGAAGGAAAGGGAAGTCGAAAAGATTCCTCATCAATCTGAGAAAGGAGAACATCCGCCCGATAGAGAATGTCTTTTCCCGAACGGTTGGAAAAAAACTTCCATATTTTATCGTAAATATCTCTCGGCGGGAGATGGATGTGAAGGACCCAGCGTGATAGAAGATGAGAACTCTACTGTTCTGGTACCTCCAAAATGGGAGTGGAGATGTTCCGATCAGGGCGTAATAATCATGGAGGAAAGATCATGACCGCTCCAAAAGAAAGAAAATTGACCCCTACCCAGTTAGAAGTGATGAAGCACGCCTTTACCGCCATTCCAGAACAGATGGGGGCCGCGCTTCAAAGAAGCGCATATTCACCAAACATAAAGGAGAGGAAGGACGAATCCTGCGCCCTATTTACCGCAGAGGAGAAGATGATAGCCCAGGCGGAGCATATTCCAGTACACCTAGGGGCGATGCCCAGCGCTCTCGAAAGCGTGATCGGATCATGCGAGATGAAGAAAGATAGTCAATTCATATTGAACGACCCTTACTCCGGAGGAACGCATCTCCCCGACATCACGATAATCAAACCCGTTTTTAGAGAAGACAATATCTTAGGCTATGTGGTGAATCGAGCTCATCACGCGGATATAGGCGGCGAGACCCCCGGTTCGATGCCCGGAGACAGTAAAAAATTACGGGACGAAGGTATAATCATCGATCCTCAGCGCGTGGTGAAAGATGGGATATTAGTGAAGGAAGTATCGAAGCTTTTAAGAACTGTCCGTTCTCCAAGGGAAAGGCTCGGCGATCTCAAGGCGCAGATGGGAGCCAACGAGAGAGGTGCTGAAGAATTCGTAAAGACGGTGAACAGATTCGGATACGAGAAGTTCTCAGCATTCGAAGAGGAGATACTGAATTATTCGGAGAAGAGGACGAAAAGGATGATAGAAAAGATCCCGTCGGGCGTTTACTCATCTCAAGATACCATGGAGTGGGAAGGCGAGGTGAATCTAAACGTGAAGGTTGAAGTGAAGAAAGACGAGATGTACTTCGATTTTTCCGGTACCTCTTCTCAGGTCGAGGGCAACATAAATGCGCCGAGACCCGTCACCTTCTCAGCGGTCTATTACGTGATAAGGTGTCTTCTGCCGAAGGACGTTCCTGTAAACAGCGGATGTTATCGACCTTTGAAAATCCAGATTCCAGAAGGCTCACTCCTGAACCCGAGGCCTCCTGCCGCGGTCTCCGCAGGGAACGTCGAGACCTCACAGAGGGTGGTAGAACTTTTATTGAGAGCTCTTTACCAGGTCTTTCCAAAAAAGATACCTGCGGAAAGCCAGGGGACAATGAACAACCTAACCATCGGAAATGAGAGGTTCACCTATTATGAGACCATAGGCGGAGGAGCCGGGGCCTCATTTAAGGGGAACGGTGAAAGCGGCGTTCACGTCCACATGACCAACACCAAGAACACTCCGATAGAGGCCCTAGAGAACGATTATCCCTTGAGAGTCGAAGCATACAGGTTAAGAGAGGGGTCCGGCGGAAAAGGGAAACACGATGGAGGCCAAGGGATCATAAGGGAGATCAGATTATTGGAAGCCGCCGACACCTCTATACAGTCCGAAAGGAGGGAAAAAGGACCCCGGGGCGTGAACGGAGGCTGTGACGGAAAACCCGGTAGGAACCTCGTACGGAAACGGGGAGAAAAAGATTACGAAGAGCTGAAAAGCAAGATCAGCCTGAGTATGAAAAAGGGAGCGTGTATAAAAATAGAAACGCCGGGAGGAGGAGGTTGGGGAAAGTTAGAAAAATTTAAGTGAGTCGAACTACTAAGGGGCAGCAGACAAAAGAAATTGATTCAATATACAGATTAAAGAAGAAAGGAGTGGTATCATGGCAGAAAAAACGGAATATTTAAGAGAAAAGTATGAAGACATGAAAGAGCAGGGACTCACTTGGACCATAAGAAATCTAGAGGGCCCGTCGCAGCCGCACGTTACGGTGGATGGCAAAGAATGTATAATGCTGGCGTCGAACAATTACCTGGATCTGGCTAACCACCCAAGACTTAAAGAAGCGGGGAAAAAAGCGATAGAAGAGTACGGTGCCGGCGCAGGTTCGGACTGGTCCATCGCAGGGACCATGGACATCCATGAAGAATTATGGGACAGGATCGCCGAATTCAAAGGAACCGAGGCAGGGATGACATACCAGACTGGTTTTGCGGTGAACGCGGGATTGGTACCGCAGGTGGTGGGAAAGGGAGACGTTCTCATATCTGACGAGTTGAACCACGGCAGCATAATAGACGGCATCATGATCGCCCAGAGGATGTACAAAGCGGATAAGTTGGTCTACAGCCATTCGGATATGGGCGAACTCGAGGAATGCCTGAAGAAAGCTGAAGAAGAGGGTTACGATAAGAAGGTCGTGTTGACCGACGGCGTTTTCAGCATGGACGGAGACGTAGCCAAGATGGACGAGATTCAAAAGCTTGCTGACGAATACGGCGCTCTCACCTATGTGGACGACGCGCACGGCGAGGGCGTTCTTGGAGGAGGACACGGAATCGCAAAAGAGTTCGATGTAGAAGACGACGTTGATATCCAGATGGGGACCTTCTCCAAAGCTTTCGGCGGTTTCGGAGGTATGTTAGCGGGCACAGAAGGCCTAATCAAATATGCATACAATACTTCTCGATCATGGTTGTTGAGTGCCGCGTTCCCACCTCACGTCGCGGCCATCAACATAGAAGCTCTAGACATCGTTGAAGAAGAAGAGGACAGGGTCAAGAAGCTTTGGGACCTGACAGAATACTTTAAAGGCGAGCTCGAGAGCATGGGATTCGACACAGGCTTCAGCGAAACGCCAATAGTGCCCACGATGGTGGGTGACAGCAAGAAATGTCAGAAATTGGCCGATCGGTTATATGAGGAGGGGATTTTCGGCTTGGCCATCGTCTATCCCATGGTAGCTAAGGGCGAAGCCAGGATAAGGAATCAGATAAATGCGGGACTCACAAAAGACGATCTCAATGAAGTGCTGCGCACCTACGAAAAGCTCGGGAAAGAGCTGGACCTGATCTGATTCCGGGAACTACCTCAAGCCCTAAAAAACCCTTTATTTATTCTTCAAATTCTTTGTATACACTGGCTATCTTCTCAGCTATATCTCTCATGTCTTCTTCGTTCAACCCTCTCCGCGTCACTTCCGAGACGCCAATCCTCCCGGTGATATCGATGAATATGTTCTCCTCTTCAAGTCTCTTACAGAACTTCTCTGAAGTCTCCCATCCCATGTCCAAGAATATCTGGTGTGATTCGGTGTAATCTTTTTCGGAGAATCGCACCGGAACTCCAGATTCATCTAGAGAGGAAGCGAGAGCCTTTGCGTTATCCACCACTCTTTTTCCGTATTCCTCGTCTTCAAGCATCTCCTCTATCGTTATGCCTAGTGCGGCTATCCTGTTAACGTGAGGATTATCCACCAAACCTATACCCGTGTCCAGATCTATGTCCTGATATTCTCTTATCTTGTCGGCGTATTCTTCACTGTCGGTCAGTATGAGCCCGCCCTGGGGTCCATAAAAAGATTTGTGAGTGCTGCCTATGAGTACGTCGGCTCCCTCCTCTAGAGGACTCTGAAACTCACCTGTGGCTATCAAACCGAGGACGTGCGACCCGTCGTAAATAAGGGGGCGGTCCCATTCAGACATGAAACTGGATATGGCTTCCACGGGATGTGGGAACGGTATGTACGAAGCGCCCAATATGGTAAGGTCGGCTTTTTGTTCCTCATAGATACTTTTTGCTCTCTCGACGTCTATCTCGTAAGAATCTTCTTTGACCGGTATATCGATCCTGCCGCGGTCGAACTTCTTCAATCCTAAAGGATAGCCGCCGTTATCAAAAGGTATCATAGCAACCTTATATCCGGGGTTGGTGAAGGAGAAGAGTACGTTGAGATCGCATATGTTACCGGAGATGGGTTTTATGAAAGCGTGTTCGACGTTGAACAACTTTTCAGCCAGCGCTTCAGTTCTATCGATCATCTCCCGGATATGTTCGGTACCGCCATAATAATCGGAATGATACCTACCGGAAAGATCCGAAGATAGAGCTCTTTTCGCCTCGTCGGAGAGAAGGTTCTCCGATGCTATTAGATTCAAGCCTTTCTCTCTCATTTCTTCATGTTTCTGGATTAGGGAAGCTATGTTGGAGTCATGCATCCATATCACCTTTATTAATAGATCTTTTCTGAGTTCATGATTACGTCCGATCGCTATCATCAATAGCGGCACATGGTAAATATCTTTTTGGAATATGCTACAGGATAAACATGTACGTCTCGAATTCTCCATTTTGTACGTTAATTATTTATACGGAATAATTTATCTTTAAACTAGATAGTTATAGCGAGGAATGTTATAGTGCGGAATGGAATAGAAAAGGTGCTATGATGCGGAAGGGAAGAGAAAAAATTCTGCTTCATCTGCACGACGTCGAGAAAAATTATATCGACGATAAATCTAGTTTTTCCTATTTTCCCTTTGTTTTATGCCAGGAAGGTATAAGCTATGTGGTAGAGATCTCTCGGAACAGGGTTAGTAAGATACTCAAAGAACTCGAGAATAAAAAATCTGTCAGAAAGGAGTCGAAAAGAGTGCTCAAGGGCGAACAGAAAAGATTCGTGTACTTTTTGACAGAAAAAGGGGAGGAAAAGGTGGAAGAGATCAAGGAAGAGATCGGAGCAAAAAAGATCTCGGTGCGAACTGAAGAAGGGGTTTTCAAAACGGAACTGAGCGACATCGACGAATACTTAGAAGGGGCGGGAAACCTTGTATTTGCTCTCAACAATCTTGACAAAAGCGGTGAACTCGATCTTCAAGAAATGGGGAATAGTGAATATTTTGTCAACAGGGAAGAAGAAAAAGAACTGCTGAAAGAGAAGATAGATCTGATCAAAAAAGGCAAAAATGAAGAAGAGAACTTCCTTCTTCTGACGGGACCCGCCGGGGTTGGCAAGACAAGGTTGGTAGAGGAGATAAGGTCTCAGACGGAGAAAGATCAGATCGCTTTCCTCGAAGGGAAGTGTTATCAGGACAATATCGAGCCATACGGACCTCTGTATAGAGGGGTGTCCACATATTTTGAGGGGTCAAAAGAGTTGGAATCAGAAGAGTCCAAAATTCTTGATCTACTAGATGCTAGATCAGGAAAAGGACAAGATAACGAAACGAAAACATCGAGAGAAAAGAGCATGTTCTTCCATGATATCGCAGAAGGTCTGAAGACACTCTCTGATAAGATCCCGATGGTATTTTTCTTTGATGACCTGCGTTGGGCTGACAAAACCACCCTGGAATTGTTCCTACACTTGGCTGAGAATCTTGAGGGAGGTTCGATTCAATTCATCGGTGCATATAGGGGTGAAGAGATAGAGAGCGAGGAAAAAATAGAGATACTGGATGGTTTAAAAGATACCGAAAGATGCACTGTCAAGGAGTTAAAGCCCTTCGATTGGAAAGATACTCGGAACTTAGTGAGCGAGCGGATAGGCAGAAAGATGGTTCCAGACGATTTCATAGATATCTGCCACCACATATCTGATGGACTCCCTCTGTTCATCGAGGCCTACCTAGATGAAATATTGAGGACTGGAGCGTTAGATCCGATCGCGGGAAGATATCCAACCTCCGAAGAGAAGATAGATTTTCCCAGCAGGATCATGGATCTTTACCACCAAAAATTGGAGCCGCTGGACGAAGAGGAAAGAGAGATCCTAGATATCTGCAGCTGCTTCAAAAAGGAGATACCGATGGATCTGATCGTCGAATTGACCGGTGACGGGGAAGAGGACGTTAAAACACGTATAGAGGAATTGGAAGAAGCAGATCTTCTTGAGATGGACCTGAATATGGACGTGAATTTCTCTCATGATCTGATGAGGATGGCGGTCAACAAGGATATGGAGGGGGAGAGGAAACAAGATATCCATAGGAAGATAGCCGATACTCTTGTAGAATTTTTCGAAGATGGACTCGAGGGGCATTATTCAGAACTAGGCCGACATCACGAGGAGGGTGAGATGTATGATCAAGCGGTGAAATATTATAAAAAAGCCGCCGAAAAAGCTGAGGAGAGTTATGCTAACGAAAAAGCACTGCAGCTATACAAGAAACTTCTTCGAGTACAAGAAGAGGTGCCTGACGTAGGTCTCAGCAGATCTCACTTATTCGAAAAGTTAGGTGATCTCGAAAAAAGGATGGGGGAATTAAAGAAAGGTGAAAAATACCTCCGTAAAGCCCTCGAAGAAGCGGAAAGTTGGAGAGAGACACAGCGTCTGAAGAGAAAGGTCTCTGAGTGCCTCAGGAAGAGAGGAGAGTACGACCAGGCTATAGAATTCATGAACGATTCTCTCTCGATCATAAAGGAAAATGCGGCCGGCGAAGATCTCAAAAGAGAGAGAAGTAAAACCCTGAAAGAGAAAGGGATCATCAAGATGAGGAAAAACGAGTTCGACTCTTCAGAACAGATATTTAAAGAGATCAAAGAATCATGTGAGGAGTGCGATACGGACGAGATGGGAACGGAAAGGGAAGAGATAGAAGCGGTAAGAGGGGAAGCTCTTCACTATCTCGGCTCTATAGAATATTACAGGTCCGATTTTGAGAAAGCTGAAAGATATCTCCAAGAGGCTATTGAGGTCAGAAAAAAGGTCGGTGATCTGTTCGGATTGGCCGACTCTAACAATAACCTCGGCGTAATATACAGACACAAGCAGGAGTACGATTCCGCGCTAAGATACTTTAAAGAGGCTAACAGTTGGAAAAAAGAAGCGGGGATGAAAGAAGGTGATCCAGGTGCGCTTGACAATATAGGTATAATATACTATGACAAAGGAGAATTGGATAAAGCGTTAGAGTATCACAAAAAGTGTTTATATATCGAGAAGAAGATGGGCGATAAAAATGGTATCGCAGCCACTTTTGACAATATCGGTATAATCCTTTTTGAGAAGGGGAAACTGGACGAGTCCATAGATAATTTCAAAAGGAGTCTACAATTGAAAAATGAATTGGAAGACAAAAACGGCCTCGCACTATCACATTACAATCTCGCGAGAAGCTACAAGGAGAAGGGCGAGTTGAACAGAGCAATAGATCATTTGGAAGATAGTCTAGAGATAAGGAAAGACAAGGGTCTAAAACAGCAGGAAGGGGAGTCAGAACTGGAGATGGGGATAATCTATGTAGAGAAAGGAGGACTTGAAAAAGCTGTAGAACGTTTGAATCGAGCCCTAGATATATTCAAAGAGATCGGGAACGAATACGGGATGGGCATGACTCTTAGCCACCTCGGAAAGCTCCACTTATTGAAAGGGAAAATGAAAAAGGCGAAGTTGTATCTGAACCACAGTAAAAATATCGGCTTTGGTTTCGAAGATATAAAATACAGCATCATAAATAATCGACATCTTGCCGAGCTGTATCTCGAGGACGGCGACTCTGAAAAGGCCCACGAATACATCCAAGAAGGTCTAGAAGAATCTCTAGAGATGGGAGCTAAAAACCAGATAGGTAAGTGCAGGCACGTAAAGGGCAACATATACTACAAAAATGATCACTGGTATCAAGCCGATAAAGGATACAGGAGAGCGTTGGATATCTTTGAAGAGGTGGGGAACGACAAAGAAAAGGCGAAAGTGCTTTTCGACTGGAGCTTGATGTTGAAGAAGATAGGGGAGAAAGAAGATGCGGCGAACAACCTTGAGAGAGCTATAGAGCTTTTCGAGAGCTGTAGGATGGAAAACTGGTGCTCCTCTACGAAAAGTGTCTCACCCGGAAGTATTCTAGAAGAGCTTGAGGAGAGATGAGATTTTTTTAAGCCGGAACATGGATGATCCATCGTTAACTATTTATCTTCTATCCAACTTTTCACAGTTGATCGTGAGAAGAGATGTGGGATGAAAAGAAGGTGATGCTGCTGCGGTTCTCTTCCTACGGCTTTTTGAAGAACCTTAGGTTCTTCGAGCCGTTCCTCTACCTCTTTTTTCTAGCTAACGGATTAGATTATTTTCAGATCGGTGTTTTGATCTCTCTCCGTGAAACTTCCACCCTAATGCTGGAGACTCCTACGGGAATAATAGCCGACCTTACGGGAAGAAGAAGAGCGATGGCGACCGCTTTTGCTTCTTACATCTTTTCGTTCATCATATTTTATCAATTCAGTTCTTTCCTGCTTTTCGTCCCCGCGATGCTGTTGTTCGCTTTAGGTGAAACGTTCCGATCCGGCACCCACAAATCGATGATAATGGAGCATCTAGATGAGGAAGATATGGCGGATCAGAAAGTTCGATATTACGGGAAGACCAGATCCGCCTCTCGACTGGGGTCGGCAGCCTCGGCGGTCTTGGCCGGAGTGATCGTTTACTATTTCCAGAGTTATAATATCATCTTCCTCGTAACTATTTTTCCTTACATATTGGCTTTCTTCTTGATGCTCAGTTATCCGAGAAGCCTCGACGGGGAACCCTCCGGCGTCTCTTTTGAAAGTACGATCAGCCACCTGAAAGAAAGTTTTGGACAATTCTTTGACTATCCTGATCTCGGGAAGATGATGGTCAACGCCTCGATCTACGATTCCTTCTTCAAGATATCTAAGGACTACCTTTCACCGATAATTCAGACTTTTGCCGTCGGCCTTCCCTTCCTGCTCTATATAGAAAATCAAGACCAGAGAACCGCTATATTGGTAGGGGTGATCTACTTCTTCGTGTACATGAACAGTTTCGTTTCATCTAGAAAATCCGCCTCACTGATGGAAAGAACGGGGAACATGTCGAAAGCTCTGAACGTACTGTATTTCATAATGGCTTCCGCGTTTTTAGCCGTAGCTTTATTCCTTCACTTCGAGATAACTTTTCTCGCGATCGCCGCGTTCTTCTTCTTCTTCACCCTGTACAACCTGAGAAAACCGATGGTCGTGGGTTACCTAGGCGATATAATAGAGCCGGATACAAGAGCGACTCTGTTGAGCGGGCACAATCAACTCCGCTCGGTCGTGGGTATCGTGATAGCTCCGATCCTAGGCTTTTTAGCTGATATGTTCGGCATAAGTGCGGCCTTCTTCTTCGGAGCCGCAGTTCTTATCCTCGTGGGTCTGATACTTCCAGTAAAAGAGGTATCTAGAAGGGTCAAACGCGAGCACTCATGATGCAGATCACGTCTGTACTTCCACCAGCCTATGTTCTCTGTAGCCCTGAACGACTTTCATATAGCCTTTTTCGCTGATCTTCGCGTCCAATTCGTCGTCGCCCGTGTCGGCTCTCAGAGTATCGGTTTTCTTCAGCTTCGTAGGGGTAGCCAAGATATAGATATTGTCAAGTCCGGCTTTCTTGACCACTTCAGGACTGATCTGCTGATTGCCTCTCCCGAGGAAGAAACCCTGGTTGCCTATCATCGAGACCACGATCTTCAGTCCAGCAGCCTCTTGTGCCGCCTCTAAAATGTCCTTCTCAGCCACGTCCAACTCGACTATCTCTTTGTTCTTTAGAAGATCGACGCCCAATATCGTATGGTCCAGGTCGAGGACTTCCTGGATCTTCGCCGTGGTCGATCCGGGCCCTAGAACGAAAAGATGCTGAGGATGTTCCTCCATCTCCTCGATGATGAAATCGGCTATATCGCGCTTCTGCTTTTTTTGATCTACGGATCTGAAGCTCTGCTTTCCCATCTGTATATAGTGCGGTTCGTAAACGCTCAAGGCTTCGCCGTGCATCTTTATCTCCCAGTCGCCTTCCCTATACTTCTTTTCATCTAGATCCATGATCTCCACTTTGCCGAGATCCGCATCCCCATCCAAATACTTATTGAAAAGTTCTCCACTCGCTTCGGGAGTTATGCCGAAAACGCCGCTGTGCATCTTGACACCTGCAGGAATACCCAGTATCGGGACTTCGTTTTCGACCTCCTCGGAAACGTCTCTAGCCGTGCCGTCGCCTCCGCAGAAAACTATGAGATCGACGTCCTCTTCTAAAAATTTTCTTACTGCCTTATGGGTATCGCTAGCTTCCGTCTCTCCTACTTCGGTCTCTGCCTTGTAAACCACCTGTATTTCGTCATCCGGGAACGTCTTTTCCAGTGATTCTTCACCCATGATGCCCGCCGCGGTGTACCACTCGTGACTCCCTCTCATGTTCTCCAGTGCCTTCTCTGCTCTGGTCTGAGCTATCGGTTCCGCACCTAGTTCCACCGCCTTTTCGTAAACGCCGTCAGTACCTTTAAGACCTACTCTTCCTCCCATCCCCGCTATCGGGTTTATGACGAATCCTACTTTCATCGTCGTAGGGAAAGAGGAGTAGAAAATTAAGTTTTTGGATAGTATCTTTTCTCACCTAAAAATTCGAGGTCTCCAGTTTTTATACCCAATCTATCATCTCTTACCATGGATATAGTAGAGATATTCCATTCCCTACAGGGTGAAGGCGCATTTGGAGAGGCACAAGCAGTTTAGGACAATATATATCCGGACCGCTGCAAGCTAGAAGATTTGAGTTATTACCCCGACTCTATTCGTTCTCTATCGCGTCCAGGCATATAGATATCGACAATAAGAGTCTTCTATCCACTTGGAAATTGGGATCATTGTCCATATTTAGGTTGTATACATCCCGGACAAAAGTGAACTTTTCTTTGAAATTCCCTATCTGCTGCCCTTGATAAGAGATCTTGTAATTATAGGGAAGAAAGCTCAGTATAGTTCTACGGAGGAAGGCTTTGAGGGCCGAATCCTCTTTTACCCTTCCTATCTCTCTCTTCTGTGGGTCCATCAAGATCCACTCGTCCTTCATGAGGGATTTGAACCCCTTCCTTTTCAGGAAACCTATGGTCTGACCAGTCCTGGAATCTATCACTTCGAAGGTGCCACTGAAGTCCAATATCTCCTCCTGCTTGATCCTGAAGAGCTCCTTGTTCATATTTTTGCTCTTGTAGATCCTGATATCCTCTTTGAGCTTGAAGACTTTTTGTTTACAGAACCCTACAAGATTTCCCCTTTGATCCTCCATATAATATTTATTGCCTATAGAGAGTACTTTTTGTCTTATCTTGAAATTATGTCCCTCCAACTCGTCTGGCAGTGGTGGATTTGAGTTTGACTGAGTCCTACTGCCTTGACTAGGGGGAGGGGGATTTCTCGCCATGATTTATCACCAAGTCCTTATTTCTTCTTTAATATTAATAATTTTTCAACGATGGATTCTGCAAATTATGGAAAATCTAACTGGTATATCAAAAGAAAGAGAATCCTTCCTAACACTCATGGGCGGATAGACCCACTTCTTCCTTCCATACATAATATTCGATAGTCTATCATTCACTTCCTATTAAAGTCTTTATACCGCGAGCCCCATGAGGTAAACATGCAGATATCGGAGATATTCCGCTCGCTGCAGGGCGAGGGCGCAGAGATAGGGCTACCGACTGTCTTCGTTCGAACGGCGGGCTGCAATCTAAGATGCGAGTGGTGCGATACGAAGTATGGCTGGGAAGATGGGGAGGAAATGAGTGTTAAGGAGATAAAGGAAGAAATAGAAGACTTTAGTTGTGAACGGGTCTGTATAACAGGAGGGGAACCTCTGCTTCAGGACGATTTAAACGAGCTGATGGATCTGCTCCTCCCTTCGAAACATGTAACTGTGGAGACCAACGGTTCTCTAAGTATAAAGGAACTCGTCGACAGACGGGTAAAAGTTTCCATGGATTACAAGACGCCCTCTTCTCAGATGACGGAAGAGATGGACTGTGAAAACCTAGGTCTTCTTAGGAAAGATGACCAGTTGAAGTTCGTGATCGCGGATGAAGAAGATTATGAATTCAGTTCGAACCTGCTGCAGAGAAATGAAGTGGGGTGTGAGACGATCTTTCAACCGGTGGATAATCAAAAGATCAGACAGATCGCCGAATGGGTTTTAGATGACGGTTTGGACGTTAGGGTGCTTCCTCAATTACATAAAATCATCTGGGGCGATAAAAGAGAAGTCTGATGCTGATCCGCTTTGGATGTTAAACCAATCGAAGGTTTTAATTATCCCATCCATATCCATCATACATGGGCATAATAATAGATGAGAATACGAAGGTAGTGGTTCAGGGTATAACTGGTCAGCAGGGGAAGTTCCACAGCCAATTAATGATGGAATACGGTACGAACGTGGTCGCGGGTGTAACACCTGGTAAAGGTGGAATAGAAGTCAACGAGATCCCTGTTTTCAACACTGTTGAGAGAGCTAGAGAAGAAACGGGTGCGAACGCCTCCATAATCTTCGTTCCGGCACCTTTTGCAGAGGACGCCGCACTTGAGGCCATAGATGCAGGGATGGATCCAGTCGTGATAATCACCGAAAATATCCCGGTTCAAGATTCGGCGAAGATAATGCGGATGGCCGAACTTTCCGATACGACGATCATAGGGCCCAACACACCGGGTATAATAAGTCCCGGTAAGAGTAAAGTAGGTATAATGCCCAACCATATCTTCGAAAAAGGAAGAGTCGGTCTAGTCTCTAGGAGCGGCACTTTGACTTACGAGATAGTCAACACTATAACCAAGGAGGGATACGGCCAATCCACAGCCTTCGGACTAGGTGGAGACCCCATCGTAGGCATGGACTTCATCGATGCGCTGAAACTTTACGAAGAAGATGAGCGAACCGAAGCTGTGATAATGATAGGCGAGATCGGCGGCAGTGCGGAGGAAAAAGCTGCGAAGTACATCGAAAAGGGTTATGACAAACCCGTGGTCGCTTACATCGCGGGAAGGACTGCACCAAAAGGCAAAAGGATGGGGCACGCCGGCGCTATAGTCTCAGAAGGGGGTACGGGAACCGCGGAATCGAAGATCGAAGCCCTGGAAAGTGCTGGTGTTTCGGTGGCTAAGATGCCTACCGATATCGGGGGTATATTGAAAGAAAATATCTAGGGTTTAAACGTACCTCTAGCGCTCTAATTTCATCTTGTAATCGATCAACAGCGATAATGCCTCGTCTAGATCATCATCTTCCTTTGACTCGACCGCGTCTCCGACCAGGGAGGCAAGTTCCGATATCTCTTTTTTAGATAGGTCAGCGTTTTCAATGTCTTCACTCTTCTCCCTTAGATCATCCCTCAAGGTTTTTACCATGGGCTTGAAGACCTCCTCAAGGGCCTTATCTAGAAATCTTTCGGACTCCTCAAGGTCCCCGGCTCTTAATTCATCCCAGGCGTTGCTGAGCAGCTCATAACTCCTCCTAGTATCTATCTGCAACTCTTCAGCCCAGAACAGCAGGTTATAGATAAGGGTCATCTTTTCCCTTACGGCACTTTCGGCTTCGTTTACACTCCTCTCGTCTTCCCCCGGGATATCGCTTCCGCAGATAGGACAGCTGCTTATCTCCACTATCAATTCAGAATCGCATTCGGGGCAAACTGTTTTCGGACCTTCCGCTTCTTTCTTCAGATCAGTCATCCTTTTGACTATTGACCGGTCATATAAATATATTTTATACGGAAATCATAGGTCGAACATTTCGAATTCGGCTTTCAATCTATTGAAATCATCGCTGTCGATAGATTCTGGATCGACGGCTAAAAGGAATATTCCCTCTTCAACAGAAGTCAGATCCCGGATCTTCTGCAGTGTATTTAGAAAATCATCAAATTCAAAATAGGAAAGTAGAAACCCTATGCCGTGCAGTACAATAATACCCTGTTTCATCTCCAAAAAGCCTTTTGATATCTTGATCATCTCGTCTTTGAAATTTTCAGGCTTGATAGTTCTCACTTTCTCCGTTCCATCCACCGTACTCAGCCAGAATATCGGAGAACTGATCTCGGGATATCTTTCTTTTAATTTCGAGGGGAACCTTCTAGTAAAACACAATCCGGGCATACCTTCCCCCAATGCGTTACTGAACGTATCGAAAGTCCTCTGGGCCTCCTTTGCCTCGTCGGCTATAAGGTATGATTCACCCGCTTCTAGATTCTCTAACTCGACTCTTTCCCTTTTTTCCTGCTCTTTAAACAGTTCACCTTCCATCTTTTTCTCGGACTTTACCACTTCATAATGATCCTCTCTGATCTTAGCTATGTGATATTCTCCCATAAGACCCGATACGACGCCTGCCGCGTAGCCTGACAGAAAGTAATCGTCGTCGATAGTGGACTCATAGGGACTTATCCTTATCGTCTCGTCTATCTCGACCTCGAAGTTTGTTATCCCTGAATGGATAGCTGTTAACACGGTTTTAGTTTTCAGCTCGTCGATATCGCTCTCTTCTCCACTCATCTCTACCGTCTCTTTACCCCATTTGAACCCTAGATGGTATATGGCGAAATTAGCTTCGTCGTTACTGCCCATCTGCTCGATCGTCGTCCTCAAGTAGGGTATGATTTTTTTAGGCATAGACACAATGTCGGTCATTCTATATCACTCTCCAATGATAATTTTCCTATCTTCCGGAACGCTTCTTCTACATTCTCTCCGGTCTTTGCGCTGGTAAAGTAATATGAGAAATCGGATTCTATTTCATATTTTTTATCCTCGGCCCACTTGCATTGATCTTCCGGAGAGACCCTGGAAAAATCCGGTATTTCATCATAAACCTCGTCATAAAAATCGACCACGTCCTCCTGTTCCTTCTTTATGAATGGCTCAAAATCGTCGTATTCGCTATTTTCATACTCCTCGATAAGATCCAATTTATTCCCTAAAATCACGAAGGGGATCTTCCCGGTGACCGAGAAAACTTCGTTTATCCAACTAGCTAGGCTCAAAAAGGTATCGTAGCGAGTGAGATCGTAGACTATTATAGCTCCATCCGCTCCCGAGTAATGGGAGGCATGAAGATCCTTATTCATCTTCTGTCCGTACATATCCCATAGCATCAACTTGACATCCAAATCGGGCAACCTTTTCTTTTTCACGTTGACCCCTATAGTCGCTATATATCGGTCGTCGAATTTCTGTTCTACAAACCTTCTTACCAGGGAAGTTTTACCGACTGCTCCGTCTCCTAAAAGTAAGATCTTCATCGAGCGCTGAGCCATGGTACAACAAGAAAGAAATCATATAAAAATGTATGTTCTATATTCTATACGCGAAAAGAGGGGGGAAAGGCCTTGAAAAAAAGTTTTGGATAAATATGAAATTAGGGGGAAAAAAAGCGGAATTTTTGATAAATGGGGGTAAGGTATTTATGACCACACGCCGCATATTTAATACTAGAACAAGATGAATAAACAATGGGGGAAATATATCGCGGTCCTGATCTCAGGGGCGATAATTTTAGGGTTGTCAGTGAGTTCAGCTTCTACACCACCTCCTATGGAAAGCCAGGAGAACAAATTAGATGATATCGACGATAAAGCCGGTAGGCTCTCGGAGGGACCGTGGCCATCCTTCGGAAGGAACGAACGGAACACTCGGGTGAGTCCGTACAATACTAGCCATATTGACGGGACGGTGAACTGGACTCAGAACGGGGGACCAGCCTTAAGGTCTTCTCCAGCTATAGGTTCCAACGGCGTGATGTATTTCGGTTCCTTAGACGGGACTTTTTACGCACTCGATGTAGAGGATGGTGAAGAGCTGTGGACTTATGATACAGGGGAACCCATCATATCTTCTCCGGCGGTTTCTGAAGATGAGACCATATATTTCGGATCAGGAGATAACAATATCTATGCACTCAATCCAGACGGTTCTTTAAGATGGAAATACGAGACCAATGGCCAAGTATATTCTTCGCCAACAGTGGATGACGACGGCAACGTCTATGTAGGATCATATGATCATAATCTTTATTCTATCGACGAGGACGGGAATTTGAACTGGAAATTCACTTCGGATTCTTGGTTATGGTCCTCACCTGCGATCTCTGAAGAAGGCGTAGTTTACGTGGGTTCTGGAGACAATAACCTTTATGCTATCGACAAGACCATCGGTACGGAACTGTGGAACTATACTACTGGAGGTTATATCTATTCCACGCCGGCTGTCGATGAGGACAAGATATATTTTGGCTCATACGACGGGAACCTTTACGCTTTAGACGCGGAAGGCCATCTGAACTGGAATTTCGACTGCGGTGGAGACATCCATTCTTCTCCCGCAATAGATGAGAACAACACCGTTTATTTCGGGGCCGGCGATGGAAAAGTGTACGCCGTGGAAGAAGGTACCGAAAAATGGTCTTTTGAGACCGGTGATATGGTAGAATCCTCCCCTGCAGTGAGCGCTGACGGACATATATATGTTGGATCTAACGACAATAACATTTATGCGTTAACCCCTGAGGGTGAAAAGGAATGGTCTCATAAAACTGGTAGGTCTATTTTCTCCTCACCCGCGATCGGGGAGGATGGCAGAATATTCGTAGGCTCTTTGGACGGGACGATGTATTCGTTCGGCGGATCCAAATATGATCCGGAACTAGAGATAGATACGTGGAGAGAGGTGAGGATGTCCGTCAGGATAGCCGGACGGAAAGGTAACAGTATAACCGCCGTTCTCCAGGAGAACGGCGAAGAGATCGAAACGATCGAGTTGACAAGAAAGCCGGGTAAGCCCCAGGTGAAAACGGTCGAGATGAAGTACAGGATGAACAGGAACTACACCCTTGATCTTTACTACGACTCGGAGAATAAGGGAGCAAATCCCGTGTGGACTACTTTCACTACGAGAGACAATTGTAAAACACTCTTTAACATATTCCATCATTGTTCCGATCACGAAGTATCGTATGATATAAACGAGGAGATCGGTGATATGGTCTCAGAGGTTAGAGAGTTACATTTTTCGGTCGTTGGTGATTTTGATCCCGGTATCGTCTCATCTTACGAGTGGGACTTCGGGGACGGAAATACCAGTAAGGGCAGAAACACTTCTCATGAATATTCCTCACCTGGGCTTTATAACATAACATTAACGGTTACTCTGAAAAATGGGAAAGTTATAGTCATAGAAGATACCGTGGAGATCGAAAATGGCTCTTCAGGCGGCATTGGACCGCCGGGCATAGACCCCCCTCGCCGAGGGCCTCCGGCTCGCAGCGGTGAGAGAACTAGGATACTTTACAACCTCCAATATCGAAAACTAAAGAGAAGAGGGAAAAGACGGATATTATCAGAAACGTTTTGAATATACAGTTGTTAAATCGACCAAAGGGTTAATTAAATCCCCCTACAAGTTTTCAGTATAAATAAAGTAGGGGTTCACAGATATGAGAAAATATGATATTATCACGATATGCCTTACATGCCTCCTACTTCTTTCCCTAGCTGAAGCTGTAGGGAATGGTAATGGGGATATGGAAGAAGTCAAATCGATTGAAGAAACGATACCCAATTCAGCACCTATCGTGAGCGAGCCGATTCCTTCTGATGGCGAAGAGGGGTTGAATTCAACTCCCAGGTTATCCGTTCAATTGGACCATCCTGAGGGGAGAGAGATGAACGTTTCCTTTTATGATAACGATACAAGGAACCTTGTCGGCGTTGCGGAAAATGTTTCCGACGGAGAGAGAGGAGAAGTATTTTGGGGGAATCTGAGCGCCGATTCAGTTTATAGTTGGCATGTTGTGGCGAATGACGGGGAGAACGAAACTGAAGAAGGGCCTTGGAATTTCACCACTGCCGGGATCGATTATGTCGAGATAACCGACGAGATAAACGGTACGGCCTTGTCCGACAAAGATGTACCTCCAAATTACGAGGAATGGGGGTATCTTTCGACTTATAATTATACATACGGTTTTTTTGACAATAGTGTAGGGAACTGGGAAGCGAGTGGGAGTGCAAGTGCACAACTTCTAGAGGGGGATTTTAAAGGTTTTAACGGTATAAACGTCGGAGACGTCGCAGGTGACGTTTGGTTCAACGTAACTTCGGACCTTTATGGATACCAAGACAGTGTGAAATATACCGTTATAACAGATCAGATAGATTATATCGAAATCACAGAGTCACCCGGCGGTCAAGCAATAGACAACCAAACCGTCGAAGTCGGTCACCGGCTAAGAGGATACTGTTCCATATACAACGAATCTACAGGATTTCTATACTCCGTCGCGGGGAACTGGTCGGCCCAAGGAGCGGATTCTTCTCTGTTGGAAGACCCTTCTAACGAATCGAACGTGATCGACGTGGGTCATGAAGGCGGTCAGGTCTGGTTCAATCTCAGTTACGAAGGATTTAACGATTCTGTAAAATTAAACGTTTCAGAACCTGAGCCGGACGAGCTCAACATCACATCCGAACCCGGAGGTGAACCCATCACGGGCGGTGAAGTACCTGTAGGGTACAAGACATGGGGGAACGCCTCCGCTTACAATTCAACCGCTGGAGATATAGGAACCGTCGAGGTGGAATGGAGTATCGACTACGAGGTGGGGATGGATCCTTCGATAGGACCCACGCCTGCTGAATCGAGCTGGCTGGATGTCGGTACCTCCCCAGGTGAGATCAGGTGGAATGCATCATATCGAAGAGATAACCATTGGGTGAACGATTCGGTACAATTCACGGTAGTCCCTGGAAATACATCGTATTTCGGATTCGATTATATAGAAAATCAAACCGCTGGTGAACCGTTCACCATCACCATCACGGCTTATGATGAACATGGTAACGTGGTCCCCGAATACAACGGTACGGCCAATCTGACAGATACGACGGGAACCTTAAACCGCTCAGAAACTGGTGAGTTCACAGAAGGCAACTGGACAGGTAACGTGCTCATTACATCGGCCGCCGAGGACGTGGTAATCACGGCAGAAGATAATGATATAATCGGGGAGTGCGATCCATTCAACGTGGAGGCCGCAGAGACAGATCATATCAAGATCACACCGGAGGTTTCAAACGTGACTGCTGGAGAGACGCAAGCTTACACAGCTACAGCGTTTGATCGATATGGCAATGAAATAGGAGATGTTACTGGAGATACCAATTGGTCAGATGATGTCGTTCCTAAAGAGGATTCATATTGGACGGAAAACGAGGTCACCGTTAATAAGACGGGAGAATGGAACGTTACCGGAAACTATCATGGGGTAGATAATACTACGAGTCTTAGTGTGGAAGCGGGCGAAGCAGATTATTTCGAGTTCGATAACATAGAAGATCAAGTGACCGGCGTGCCTTTCGGGATAACTATCACGGCTTACGACGAGCATCATAACTTGGCAGCAGGTTACGATGGTAGAGCTGATCTGACAGATACTACGGGCACTATAGACCCTGTAGAAACTGGAATTTTCACCGGCGGGACCTGGACGGGAGAGGTGAATATAACTGAGGCTTATGAAAACGTGACGATCACTGCAGTTGATCAAACTGATGAGAATATAACCGGTGAGAGCAACGAATTCACAGTTGAACTTCCCGAGACAGACTATATCGAGATCACAAAAGATGGTGAGGGGTTCTCAGGAGGTCCTGTGCCCGTGAATCATTCCGTAGAGGTGGAACTCAATGCGTACAACGATACTTTGGGACATATCGGTCTCGTCGCGGGGGAATGGGATGTATCTGGTGGAGATGCTTTCCTGCTGAACGGTTCATTGGGAAGAGAAAACGGAATAAACGTAGGGACCGTCCCGGGCGAAGTGATCCTAATAGCTCAATACGCCGAGTTCATGGATCAGGTCGTTTTCAGCGTACAGGACCCAGATATAGATTATATCAGAGTGATAGAAGATCCAGAAGACCCCGGTTCGATGATAGAGAACGTCACTCTCAAGGCTGGAGAAGAATTAGAGGGTTACTCCGCCGGTTTCAACGAGAGCGTGGGCTTCGTAAAGCTCGTCGAAACGAATTGGTTGGTAAATAACTATGAAGGGGCCGAAGGGAGTACGTATCCCAGCCTTGGTAACCGGAGCATTTTTGATGCCGGTCCGTACGGGGGCGAGGCGGAATGGATCAGCGAATACGAGGGATATATCAGCGACATGGTAGAGATAGAGATTGTTTCCCCTTCCATCGACCAGATATTGATAAGGAGCGAACCGGGAGGAGAAGGAGAGGTTTTGGAAGAGATAGAGTTAGAGATGGATAACGAACTCTCATTATACCCCGCCGGATACAACGAAACCTTTGGCTATCAGAGAGACGTAGAGGCCGAATTTTCCTTGAGTGATGAAGATGTGGGTGAGCTTACAGAATCGCGGGGAAACATGACCACGTTCATCCCCTCTCAATCAGGGACGGTTCAGATTACCGCTCTGTACGAAGAGATAGAAGCTTCTGTAGAAGTGAAGGTTTTAGCTGACCATTTTCCTGAGATCGTAGGAGAAATACCCGATATCGAACTTAAAAGGGATTTTGATATCCACGAGATCAATCTGACAGAGTACGCCAGCGATGAGGAAGATGACCTCTCAGAATTGAAATGGTATATCACCGGAAAGAACACCTCGGTGATCTCCACCTACGGCGAGAACCAGACCGGGAATCACGTCATAACATTACTCTCCGAGGAAAACGCGCTCGGGAGGATGAAGGTGAAATACTGGTTGGTCAATAGCGACGGGAACACGGACTCGCAGAGCGCGTGGATAAACGTGACTGAGGAGTACGAGGCGCCCAGGATAAGGCGTTGTCCGGACCTGTATGTCCATTATGAGGAGCCCTACGAGTTCGATTATTCGGCCTATATAATATACGATGAGAACCGTTTTGATGAGCTAGTTCTAGAAACGGACGATCCCGAGCACACCACTGTGCAGGGTTTAAAGGTCACGTATGAGTACCCTGAAGATATGCTGGGGGAAGAGGTATTGGTGACCATAACGGTCTCTGATGAAAGGGAGAGCGTATCCACTACGATCTCGGTCACCGTGACATCGAACTCGCCGCCCGAAGAAACTGAACAGTTACCGGACGTCACTATGGAGCAGGGCGAACTGAAAGAAAACGTTTTCGACCTAGACGATTATTTCATGGATCCAGACGGCGAACCTCTATACATGAGCTATGGATACACCTATTTATCCATAACCATACACGATAACCACACCGTAGACATCCAAGCCGAGGGTAATTGGTACGGAGTGGAAAGAGTGACGTTCAGAGCGAAAGATCCGGGAGGGGCTATCGTAGAACAGACCATCAACGTTACCGTTATACCTATCAACCATCCACCGGAGATAAAGGAATTACCGCCCTTCGTAGTACGTTATGACGAACCCTATGCGTTCGATCTAGAATTCTACATAGACGATCCAGACAATGAAACTCATGAATTGACCATAACCACTAACAGTCCCGATTACGTGGAGGTCAAAGGGACCGAACTGATAATGATCTATCCTGAAGAAAAAGACGGTCTAGAGCCAAACTACACCGTACCTCTTGAGATATACGTCTCGGATGGGATGGAGACCGTATCCAAGGCCACTAACGTCACGGTAGGGTCTTATTACCCTCCAGAGCTGGTGATACCTCTGCACGACGTGGCTTTCAAAGAAGACGAACAGCTCATAAACGCCTTCGATCTAGAGAACCATTTCATGGACAGGCAGAACGATACGATGTATTACTCATCCGGAAACGAATACATCGATGTAGTCATCACAGAAAATAACACCGTTGACTTCTACGCGCCGGAGAACTGGCACGGTCAGGAGCTGATAACCATAAGAGCCACTAACTCGGCGGGTGCATTCATGGAAGATTCGCTCACCGTTACGGTTATCCCTGTTAATGATCCCCCCGTGATATCCGATATCCCGAGACAGGAAGGTAAAGTGGACGAGAGCTGGATCCTTGACATAGGGGATCACATATCCGACGTGGATAATGAGAGCCATGAGCTGAATATTATGGTAGAAGATCCTCACGTGGAGGTCTCCGGGCAGAAGCTGATCTTCGAGTACGATGAAGGTGGGGAATACAGCGTAACGGTGAGGGTGAGCGACGGGATGGACACCACGTCACATAACATCGAAGTGTATATCGAAGAACCGGAGAGTGAACCTTGGTATTCGAACGAGCTGGTGTTCCTACTGGTATTGATACCAATAGGGTTGGTCGGAGCCCTATTCTATGTGAAGAGAAGAGAATATACTATCGAGGACATCTTTCTCATCCACGATTCCGGCGGGTTGATAAAGCACATCGCTCGAACGTTGAAAGCGGAGAGGGACGAAGATATACTAGCCGGTATGTTTACCGCTGTGCAGAATTTCGTAGACGACGCTTTCGCCGAAGAAGAAGACGAAGTGCTGAAGAGGATGGAGTACGGCGAGAAAAAAGTCCTCGTTCACAAAGGCGACAGTGTGATCTTAGCGGTTTTCATATCCGGTGAAGAGCCCAAATGGGCCCTTGAGGGTATGAAAAATCTGGTTTCTGATATCGAGGAAAGGTATGGTGAGGATATCGAAGACTGGTCCGGTGATGTGGAGGACGTCAGCGGTATAACTGAGATGCTGAAGGCGCTGCATAAGGGTAGGGGGAAGTACGAGAGCGGAGACTGGAAGAAGTACTCGGAGGAGTGAGTGGTTCCCAGCCTGAACCCAAAAAGTAAATTATCTTAATCCCTAGAGTTTGAAAGTGAGGTCTTGAACAATCGATAATCTTTTCCGTGATTCACTACTATTCCTAAACAAATAATTTAGAAGCGTTTTCTAATAGTTAGATCAAAATTTGAGTCCAATATTTTTGTGATAATTTTTACCTAGGGTGTACTCTTTAACCCAAGTTCCAACTTTTTAAGTCCTCTCTATAGAATATTGATATGATCTTTTGCCAAAATTATTTTTGTGTTACTCGTAGTGATAGCTTTCTAAATGGCATAGCTAAACCTACCTATGTGGAAACTAGCTCTCATCTTTGCTCTCGAGTGTTCACTCTAGGACTTCTTTCGCTTCCAACATCTCTAAGAAATCTTTTTCTTCGAGGATGGCAGTACCTTCTTCTATGGCATCGTCCAATTTAGAGCCGGGATTTTCACCCACCACTAGATAATCTGTAGCTCCGCTCACGCTAGAGGTGGCCCTTCCGCCGAATTTTTCTACCAGCTCTGACGCCTCATTTCTGGTGTACTCGTCCAACGCCCCGGTGAAGACGAATTTTTTACCATCTAAGAACTGCTCAAACTCCTCTTCCTTCTCTACTTCCATCTTGACACCGAGTTCTTTCAATTCCCCGATCATCTTCCTGTTCTGTTCATCATGGAAAAACCTGACCACGCTTTCAGCGGTCTCCGGTCCCACCTCATCTATCTCTAGAAGTTCTTCTTCGTCTGCTTCCATAAGTTCATGAATAGAATCGAAATGTTCTGTCAGGACATCGGCCATGTGATCTCCTACGAATCTTATGCCTAAACCGTACAAAACTCGATGTAGGCCGCGTTCCTTACTATCCTCGATCTCTTCGAGAAGGTTGTGAGCCGACTTCTCCGCCATCCTCTCGATCTCGATCAGATCCTGTTTTTTGATCCTGTAGAGATCTGGTATGGTCTCAACGATCTCTTTTTCGACAATTTTATCCAATATCTTAGGACCCAATCCTTCGATGTCCATGGCACCCCGGCTGCCCCAGTGTTCCAATTTTTGTTTCACCTGGGCCGGGCAGTTAGCGTTGAGACATCTTCGCGCCACTTCGTCCCCGAGCCTTTTAGCTTCGCTCCCACAGACGGGACACTTTTCAGGGAGTTTGAACACACCCTCGCTCTTTTTCTCCGTGACTTTGAGCACTTGAGGTATGATCTCGCCGGCCTTCTCGACGAGGACTCTATCTCCGATGTTTACCTCTTGTCTTTCAAGTTCGTCTTGATTGTGTAACGAAGCTCTCTCTACAGTGGTTCCAGAGAGCTGAACCGGTTCCAAGATTGCTATCGGCGTCAACTTTCCCGTTCTGCCCACCTGGACTTCTATATCTTTGATGGTCGATGTCTTACGCATCGCAGGGTACTTGTAGGCGATAGCCCAGCGGGGATGTTTGGAAGTCGCGCCCAATTTATCATGGTAATCCAGTTTATTTACTTTGACGACCATCCCGTCGATCTCATAGTTCAGGTCCTCTTTCTTCTCCTTCCACTGGTCGATGTAATCGATCACCTCTTCGATGCCCTCTTTTTTGGCGATGTGCCGGTTGACCTTTAGACCTGCCTTCTCCATCTCCTTCATACATTCCCAGTGAGTGTTGAATTCACCTTCTTCATGGTAGCTCAGAGTGTAGATGAAGACATCTAAAGGTCTTTCCGCCACTACGGAAGGATCCTTGTTCCTAACGGTTCCAGCGGCAGCATTCCTAGGATTCGCGAAGGGGTCTTTGTCTTCGTCTTTCCTCCTCTCGTTCATCTCCTCGAAGCGGTCACGCGGCATGTAGACTTCTCCTCTAAATTCCGCCGTCTCCAGTAAAGTATCTTCACTCAAACGTAGAGGTATCGTATGGACGGTTTTCAAGTTGGGTGTTATATCTTCTCCGCGCTCGCCGTCGCCTCTAGTAGATCCACGCTGGAATATCCTATCCTCGTAAAATAAAGCTACGCCCAGCCCGTCGATCTTGGGTTCGACCACGTACTCCACTTTCTTATCTTCTTCACCTATCCCTTCTCTCACCCTTCTGTCGAAATCTCTCAGCTCTTCATGGTTGTAAGTATTATCCAAGCTGAGCATCGCACTCATATGTTCTACAGTCTCGAACTCGTCTATCTCCGTAGAGAGCACCCGTTGAGTAGGGGAATCAGGGGTGATGAGTTCTGGATATCTGTCTTCGATTGCCTCTAGTTCCTTAACCAACATGTCGTACTCGTGATCGCTTATCTCGGGATCGTTCTCCAAGTAGTACTTCCTATCGTGATATCTTATCTTCTCTCTTAATTCCTCAGCTCTCTCTTCGGCTTGGGCTTTAGAATCTGGAATGTCGAAGTCGCCTTCAACCAAATCAATCACCTCTCAGTATCTTCATCAGTTCATCGTAAGAACGGGTATTCACCACGTCTTCGGATCCCAGCCAAGCTCTTCTTGCAGTAGCGATCCCGTACCTCATGTAATCGAGATGGTTTAGACCGTGGGCGTCGGTTCCCAATGATATCATCACGTCCTTCTCTTTCGCCTCTCGGGCGTTCAAAGAGTCTAAATCGAGTCTCTGGGGAGAGGCGTTGATCTCTAGGATGACGTCGTTCTCTTTTGCGCTCTCTATTATCTCCATTATGTCCACGTCGTAGCCTTCTCGTTCACCTATCTTCCTGCCGGTGGGATGTGCGAATATGTCGATGAGGCCGGTCTCGAAAGCTCTTTTTATCCTTTCTGTCTGCTCTTCCTCCTCCATCTTGAAGTTCGAGTGTACCGCACCAAGGACGATGTCCAATTCCTCTAGAGTATCTAGATCCATATCTAAAGTTCCGTCTTTCTTGATATCGACTTCTATGCCAGACAGTATGTTTATATCCAGTTCTTCACCCGCCTCTTCTATCTCTTTTTCTCTCTTCATTATATCTTCACTGGTCAGCCCGCCCGCGACACTCAGACCCTGTGAGTGATCTGTGAGAGCTATGTACTCGTAGTCTTTATTTTGAGCTTCTTCGGCCACTTCAAAAACGGTGTTGTGCCCGTCGCTCCAATCCGAATGTGCCTGCAGGTCACCCTTAACCTCGTCCCATCCTACCAGCCCGGGTAGATCGTCTTCTTTAGCAGCTTCTATCTCGCCCCGGTTCTCTCTCAGTTCTGGAGGGATCCACTTCAGATCCAATTTCTCGTATATGCCTTCTTCCGTCTTTCCCGCGACTTTTTCATCGTCTTCCTTGCTGAAAAGCCCGTACTCGTTCAGCTTGTATCCCTTATCTATAGCTATCTGTCTGAGCGGGACGTTGTGCTCTTTAGCACCTGTGAAGTACTGAAGAGCGGCTCCAAAGCTCTCTTCTTCCACAACTCTCAGATCTGCCTGTACACCTCCTTTCAGCCTGACGCTCGTCTTCGTTTCACCTTTGACCAGAACTTCGTCAACGTCTTCGTGCTCGGCAAAACCGTCCATTAGTTCTTCGGAATCGCCCGAGGCGAGTATATCGATATCTCCGATTGTCTCTTTCCACCTTCTCAGACTACCGGCCTTTTCAATCCTTTCAGCTTTCGGCTCGAGATGATCTATGAGCTCTTCCGATACGGGGATCACCTCGTTCAGTAAGTGTCTTCCCGAGATATCTTCCAGCATCTCGATGCCTCTCAGGATCTTCGCCTGGGTTTTCTCACCGAAGCCTTTCAACTCCTGGATATTTCCGGCCTCTGCTTCCTCCTTAAGGGAGTCTAGATCCACTACATCGAGTTCCTCGTAGAGTTTTTTAGCGCTTTTCGGCCCTATGTCGGGAACTCTCATCACGTCTATCAGCCCGGCCGGGAGTTCTTCTTTCAACTCCTCCAAATATTCTAAAGAGTCGGTCTCTATTATCTCCTCGATCTTTTCCTCCATGGCTTTTCCGACACCTTCAATCTCTCTCAGGTTTTCCTCTTCGTAGTACTCTCTGATATCGTCTTTCATGGACCCGATCTTTCTTGCCGCTTTGCGGTAAGCTCTAGGTTTGAAATCCACCCCTTTGACCTCTAATAGGTCCGCTATCTCGTTGAATATCTGAGCTACCTTTTTATTCATCATGATAGCAAAAATGTATTAGGTGAATTTAACATTTTTGTGGAAGGGATGGAGGCAAGATTAGCAGTTACCGAAAAAAACGACCTCGGCCACACTACCTACGTTTCTTCGAAGACCATTTCTTCTTCTCTTTCTTCATCTCCAATTTCTTTCGGTAGTTCTCTTCAAATTCTCTCAACTTCTCTTCTATCTCGTCGAGATCAAAGTCGGTAGGATCGATTGTTAGTGTATAAATCTCCGTTTCTCCCTCTTTTTCCTCTATCTCAAACGGCTCTATATCACCACACGATTCTTCCACATATATCTCCAACAAGACATTGTCGGAGGTATCACTGACCTCTTTGGTCAACTTATCTTTTAAATTAGGAGATATTTCCAAACCCGCCAGATCCTTGATAGCGTACATCTTTAACTCCTTGTCTTCTTCATCAACCTTCTCCTCTGCTGTTTCTCCGACCCTCTCTTCGCTAGGCTCTCTCTTTTCTCTCCTCTCCGATTTTTCTCTAGTCTTTTCTAGTCGTTCCTCTTCTTTCTCATTCTTCACCTCTTCAGGTTTCTCGAACTCTTCTTCAAGTTCTTCCTCTTTTTGCTTTAAAGGTTCCTCCGGCTCTTCCAACTTTCTCCGCTTTTCCCCCATATCCTCTTCTTTCGATTCTAGTTCTTCCTCCTTCTCTTTCAATTCTTCTTTTTTATCCTGGATATCCTGCTTCTCTCTCTCGGCCGTTTCCTCCTCTCTTCGGACCGGAATATTTTCCGGCTCGATATCCTCTGAGTCTGGTATTTCGTCAGAGGGTGGTTTAGGAGGTTTTTTCTCTGAAGGACCGCCCTCTGCACCTTGAGGACTCTCTTCCGGAGGTCCTGGAGTGGGCAAATCACTTCTCTCATCTGGAGGAGGAGGAGGCAAATCACTTCTCTCTTCCGGCGGAGGAGGAGGCAAATCACTT